>NZ_DASRBZ010000481.1:0-5832 GCF_035653355.1 Mycobacterium sp.
GACGTGCTGGTCGTCGACACCGCGCATGCCCACAACCGGCTGGTGCTCGAGATGGTGGGCAAGCTCAAGGCCGAAATCGGCGACCGGGTCGAGGTCGTCGGCGGCAACGTCGCCACCCGGTCGGCGGCCGCGGCGCTGGTCGAGGCCGGCGCCGACGCGGTCAAAGTCGGTGTGGGGCCGGGATCGATCTGCACCACCCGAGTCATCGCGGGTGTCGGGGCGCCACAAATTACGGCGATTTTGGAAGCCGTTGCGGTGTGCGGCCCGGCCGGTGTGCCGGTGATCGCCGACGGGGGACTGCAGTACTCCGGCGACATCGCCAAAGCGCTGGCCGCCGGTGCGTCGACGGCCATGCTGGGTTCGCTGCTGGCGGGCACCGCCGAAGCCCCCGGTGAGCTGATCTTCGTCAACGGCAAGCAGTACAAGAGTTACCGCGGCATGGGGTCGCTGGGCGCCATGCGGGGTCGAAGCCTTTCCGGAGGGGAGGGCAAGTCGTACTCCAAAGACCGCTACTTCGCCGACGACGCTTTGAGCGAGGACAAGCTGGTACCCGAAGGCATCGAAGGCCGAGTACCGTTCCGCGGGCCGCTGTCGACGGTGATCCACCAGCTCACCGGTGGACTGCGCGCCGCGATGGGCTACACCGGCGCCACGACTATCGAGCAGCTGCAGCAGGCGCAGTTCGTCCGGATCACCGCGGCAGGCCTCAAAGAGAGCCACCCGCACGACATCACCATGACCGTCGAAGCGCCGAACTACTACGTGCGGTGAATTGGTCGCACATGCGTGACATGGTCGAGATCGGCATGGGCCGCACGGCCCGTCGCACCTATGAACTCGACGACGTCAACATCGTGCCGTCCCGGCGTACCCGCTCCTCGAAAGACGTCTCGACGGCCTGGCAGCTCGACGCCTACCGGTTCGAGATTCCCGTCGTCTCCCACCCCACCGACGCGCTGGTGTCCCCCGAGTTCGCCATCGAGCTCGGCCGGCTGGGCGGGCTCGCGGTGCTCAACGGCGAAGGGCTGATCGGCCGGCACGCCGACTATCACGCCAAGATCGCCCAGGTAGTAGAGGCAGCCGCTAAAGAGCCCGAGCCGTCGGCGGCTATCCGGCTGCTGCAACAGCTGCATGCCGCGCCGCTGGACCCCGACCTGCTGGGCGCGGCAGTGGCCCGCATTCGCGAGGCCGGGGTAGTCACCGCGGTGCGGGTCAGCCCGCAGAACGCTCAGGCGCTGACGCCCTCGTTGGTGGCGGCCGGGGTGGACCTGCTTGTCATCCAGGGCACCATCGTCTCCGCCGAACGGGTGGCCAGCGACGGTGAGCCGCTCAACCTCAAGACGTTCATCGCCGAGCTCGACGTGCCGGTGGTGGCCGGCGGTGTGCTCGACCACCGCACCGCCCTGCATCTGATGCGCACCGGCGCTGCCGGGGTCATCGTCGGCTACGGCTCCACCGAGGGAGTGACCACCAGCGACGAGGTGCTCGGCATCAGCGTGCCGATGGCCACCGCCATCGCGGACGCTGCCGCCGCCCGCCGCGAATACCTCGACGAAACAGGCGGCCGCTACGTGCATGTGCTGGCCGACGGCGACATCCACACCTCCGGCGATCTTGCCAAGGCCATCGCCTGCGGCGCCGACGCGGTGGTGCTGGGCACGCCGCTGGCCGAGGCCGCTGAGGCGCTCGGTGACGGGTGGTTTTGGCCGGCGGCGGCCGCCCACCCGTCGCTGCCACGTGGCGCGCTGCTGCAAGTCGCGGTCGGGGAGCGGGCTCCGCTGCGGCAGGTGCTGGGCGGCCCGTCCGACGATCCGTTCGGGTCGCTGAATCTCGTCGGTGGACTGCGCCGCTCGATGGCCAAGGCCGGCTATTGCGACCTGAAGGAATTCCAGAAGGTCGGGCTGACGGTCGGCAGCTGAAGGTTAGGCTGGGCCGATGGAACCTGACTACGACGTCTTGATCATCGGTTCGGGTTTCGGGGGCAGCGTCACCGCGCTTCGGCTGACGGAGAAGGGGTATCGCGTCGGGGTCCTCGAAGCCGGTCGCCGGTTCGCCGATCACGAGTTCGCCAAGACCTCGTGGAACCTACGCAGATTCCTGTGGGCGCCCAAGCTGGGCTGCTATGGCATCCAGCGCATCCATCTGCTGCGCAACGTGATGATCCTGGCCGGCGCCGGCGTGGGCGGTGGATCGCTGAACTATGCCAACACCCTGTATGTGCCGCCGGAGCCGTTCTTCAATGACCGACAGTGGTCGCACATCACCGACTGGCGCGCCGAGCTTATGCCGCACTACGAGCAGGCGCAGCGGATGCTCGGCGTCGTGCGCAACCCGACGTTCACCGACGCCGACCGCATCGTCAAGGAGGTCGCCGACGAGATGGGCTTCGGCGACACCTGGGTGCCGACTCCGGTAGGGGTGTTCTTCGGCCCGGACGGCAAGAAAGCGCCCGGTAAGACGGTGCCCGACCCGTATTTCGGCGGCGCGGGCCCTGCTCGCACCGGCTGCCGCGAAGTCGGCGAGTGCATGACCGGCTGTCGGCACGGCGCCAAGAACACGCTGGTGAAGAACTACCTCTATCTCGCGGAAAGCGCTGGCACGCAAGTGCATCCGATGACCACGGTCACCGGCTTCGAGCAGCTGCCCGATGGGACGTGGCGGGTGCAGACGGTGCGCACCGGCCGCTGGCTGCGCAGGCAGAAAAAGGCATACACAGCAACGCATCTGGTGCTGGCCGCCGGAACCTGGGGCACGCAGCACCTGCTGTTCAAGATGCGCGACAAGGGCAAGCTGCCCAAGCTGTCCGAGCGGCTCGGCGTGCTCACCCGCACCAACTCTGAATCCATCGTCGGTGCCGGAAAGCTAGAAGTCTCACCGGATCTCGACCTCACCCATGGTGTGGCGATCACGTCGTCGATCCACCCCAGCTCCGACACCCACATCGAGCCGGTGCGCTACGGCAAGGGCTCCAACGCGATGGGGCTGCTGCAGACATTGATGACCGACGGGCCGGGCCCCGAGGGAAGCGATGTGCCCCGCTGGCGACAGTTGATCCGGCAGGCCCGTGAAGATCCGCGCGGCACCTTACGGTTGCTCAACGTGCGCCAGTGGAGCGAGCGGACATTGATCGCGCTGGTGATGCAAAACCTGGACAACTCGATCACCACGTTCACCAAGCGCGGGTTGCTAGGCCGGCGGTATTCCAGCAAGCAGGGCCACGGCGAGCCCAACCCGACGTGGATTCCGGTCGGCAACACGGTAACTCGACGCATCGCGGAGAAGATCGACGGCGTCGCTGGCGGGACCTGGGGAGAGCTGTTCAATATCCCGCTGACGGCGCACTTCCTAGGCGGCGCGGCGATCGGGGACAGCCCGGAAACCGGCGTCATCGACCCCTATCAGCGGGTGTACGCCTATCCGACGCTGTCCGTACACGACGGTGCTGCGATCTCGGCGAATCTTGGTGTCAACCCGTCACTTTCCATCACCGCGCAAGCCGAGCGGGCTGCCTCGCTGTGGCCCAACAAGGGGCAGGAGGACCTGCGGCCGAGCCAGGGTGAGCCCTATCGCCGCCTGGAGCCGATTGCGCCCAAGCAGCCCGTGGTGCCCGCCGACGCGCCGGGGGCGCTGCGGTGGCTGCCGATCGAGCCGATCAGCTCGGCCGGCTAGCCTAGCCCGCCACCGCTGCCAGCGGCGCTCCGCTGATCACTCGGCTGCGTTGCCCGTGCACGTCGACGGGCACATCGCCCATCAAGGTCACCCGGTGCATGAGCCGATGCTGGTCGTCGTAGTCGTCGACGGCCCGGTGCTGGGTGGCCCGGTTGTCCCAGATAGCGACATCGCCGTGCTCCCAGTTCCATCGAATGGTGTTTTCCGGCAGGGTGATTCGCCGTTGCAGCAACTCGAGCAGCACATGTGACTCGTGGTTGTCCAGGCCGACGAACCCGCGGACGAAATCCCCGGCTAGCAGTGTGCGTTCACCAGTCTCCGGGTGCACCCGCACCACCGGATGCTCGGTGCGGAAATCGGGCTTTTCGAACGCCTCCCGAAACGCGCGCTGCTCGTCGTTCATCACGTCGGTCACGACGTAGTCGAATCGGTTGCTGTGCAACGCCCACAGATTTTCGGTGAAGTGCTTGAGCGGTTCGGGCAGCGCCGCATATGCCGCGGCGGTCGATGCCCACAGCGTCGAGCCGCCGTAGCTGGGCAGATCGACGGCCCGCAGGATCGATGCCGCCGGATAGTTCGCGACGAACGTGACATCGGTGTGCCAGCGGGTCGCCTTGCCGTATTCGGAGTTGATCGGGGTGATGACGGGCGCGTTCTCTGCAGCGAGATATTTCGCGGCCGGGTGACCGATCGGAGTGCCCAGCAATCGGGCGAAGGCCAGCTGCTCGGCGTCGTCGAGGTGGTGCTGGCCGCGGAAGAAGATCACCCGGTGGCCTAACAGCACTCGGCGAATTGCGTCGACCATGGGGGCGTCGAGGTCACCACCGAGACGCACCCCGTCGATTCGGGCACCGATCCGGCTGCCGAGCTTGGTGACGGTGATCGCAGAAGTGGTCATGCTGGGTCCTTGGGTGCGCCGTTGTGTAGTCGCCTGACTACATACGGTACTGTAGTCATATGACTACGGCGGTGTCAACAGGCGACCAGATTCCCGTGGGGCGGCAACATGTTGCGGCGGCGATCCTGGCGGCCGCAGCCGACCTGTTCGCCGAGCGCGGTCCGGCTGCGACGTCGATCCGCGATATCGCCGCCAGGTCAAAGGTCAACCACGGCTTGGTGTTTCGCCACTTCGGCACCAAGGAACAGTTGGTCGGGGCAGTGCTCGATCACTTGGGGATGACGACGACCGCGTTGCTGCAGAACGGTGCGCCGGCGGCGGAGGTTGAGCAGGCTTTCGACCGGCATATGCGGGTGATGGCCCGCGCATTGCTCGACGGCTATCCGGCGGGGCAGCTGCAGAGCCGGTTTCCCGGCGTGTCGCAGCTGCTGGATCAGGTTCGGCCACGGCACGACAGCGACCGCGAGGCACGCTTGGCTGTCGCCAATGCCGTTGCGCTGCAATTAGGCTGGCGGTTGTTCGAGCCGTTCTTGCGCTCAGCTGCCGGTATCGAGGAGCTGGCCGACGACGACGTGCGTCAGGCGGTGGGCGATGAAGTGGCCCGGATCATCGAACCGCACTGACCGCCCCCGGATCGTCCGTTAGCCCTCGGCTGCTCGAGGCGACGGGCCGGTCTGCGCCGCAAGGCGGCGTGACGCGACGGTGCGCCGGTGTACCGGTTCCCGGCCCGGCGGCTGATGCGGCGGCGGCAGCATCGGTTCGCGGACCCGCACCGGAACGGTCGTCGGCTCTTCGGTGCTGAGCTCGAGCTCTTCACCGGCATGCCGGATCGTGAGCTTGCCGTCAGGCCCATCGCGCAAGGTGTAGGTGACGTCGTCGTGGGTGGCGCACACGGTCAGCCGGCAGCCTTGCCAGCGCAACCGGAACCGCAGGCACGCCATGGCATCAGGCAGCTGCGGGTCGAGCGACAAGATCGCTTCGTCGTCACGCAGTCCGCCGAACCCGGCGACCAGCGCGGTCCAGGCACCGGCCAACGACGCCATGTGCAGCCCGTCGCGGGTGTTGGCGTGCAGGTCGCGCAGGTCGATCAGCGCCGCCTCGTAGGCGTAGTCGTGAGCCAGCTCCAAGTGGCCCACCTCGGCGCACATCACCGCCTGGGTGCATGCCGACAGCGACGAGTCGCGCACGGTGCGCCGCTCGTAATAGTCGACATTGCGGGCCTTCTGTTCAGGCGTGAACGCGTGGCTCTGCCACTGCATCGCCAG
>NZ_DASRBZ010000482.1:0-5739 GCF_035653355.1 Mycobacterium sp.
GGACGGAGTTTGGTACGGGCCAGATCGAATTCAGTGACACTGGCAGCCCGCCGGCGAGGAATGACAGAGAAGGACCAGCAGTGAATGGCGCACACGATATCGGCGGAATGCAGCCCTTTGGTCCTGTTCCACGAGAGGAGAACGAGCCGGTATTCCACGCCCCGTGGGAAGGACGGGTTATGGCGATGACGATCATGTTGCTGGCGCGGGGCACCTTCGCCGGCGGCGCATTGCGTTATGCGATGGAGAGTTTGCCGCCGCTTCGCTATTTGCAAGACAGCTACTACGAGCGTCGACTAGATGCCCTTGAGACTGCATTAGTGGATCACGCCGTCCTAGCCCGTCCCGAGATGCGGCATCGGCTGAACCACCTAAGTCGCGGTGACGCTGACCCCGCTGATGCTGAGCCGCCGCACAATTCCAACGCGGAAAAGCCTTCCGGTGCGCCGAGACCGTTGACGCAAGGTGGCGCGCTAAGTAGCAAGCGCGACGTTAACCGCCCGCCGCGCTTCGGCATTGGCGATTTGGTGACCGCGCGCAACGTCCATCCTCGTGGACATACCCGGCTGCCCCGCTATGTGCGCGGGCGTCGGGGAACAATCACCCGGCTCCATTCCCCGGCGGTCTTTCCTGACACCGACGCGCATGGCCGGGGAGAGCATGCCCAATACGTCTACACCGTGCGGTTCAAAAGTCAGGAGTTGTGGGGAGATACGGCCGAGCCCAATGAGACAGTGCACGTCGGGCTCTGGGAAAGCTACCTGGAGGCAGCGTGAATCAAGCAGGTGGCCAAGGGTATTCGGGGCACTTAGACCCGGCGCTGCGTACTCGCGCAATCGAATCGCTCCTGTTGGAAAAGGGCCTGATCACACTCGACGCAGTTGATGCCGTTGCGGCAATGCTCGAACACGACATAGGACCGCTCAACGGTGCACGAGTGGTAGCCCGGGCATGGAGCGACTCGGACTACAAGAAGCGCCTGTTGCAGGACGGCAATGCCGCCCTTGAAGAACTTGGTCTCACGCTCGAAACGGAATTTATTGTCGTAGAGAACACCGACCGCGTCCACAATGTGATCGTCTGCACGCTGTGTTCGTGCTATCCCTGGACGGTCTTAGGGCTCCCCCCGACTTGGTACAAGTCCCCGGAGTACCGCGCCCGTGTCGTCATCGAGCCGCGTGCGGTGCTCGCCGAATTCGGCCTGCACCTCAGTAAGTCGACCGAAATCCGGGTCTGGGATTCCAACGCGGAAACCCGCTACATGGTCCTGCCGCGCCAGCCCCCTCACACCAAGGGCTGGGAAATCGATGATTTGGCCAGGATTGTCACCCGCGATGCGATGGTGGGAGTTGCCGTCGTCTCGACTGAGCAGGAAGCCCCATGATCAACAGAGACGCAATTGTGGGACAACTCGATACCGGCGCCGACACCGCAGTTCCCCGAATCAACGGCGAATTGGTGTTCTCCGCGCCATGGGAAAGCATGGTTTTCGCGCTCGCGGTCGCCCTCTCTGACGGCGGCGCAATTGACTGGACTAAGTTTCACCGACAGCTCATTACGGAGATCCAGCGGTGGCAGCAGCAGGCGCACCCAGTCGAACAGTGGGACTACTACCAGCAATGGCTGACTGCTCTGGAACACGTCTTGTGTCGCCGCGGACTTCTGAGCGAATCCGAACTGCTGGGCAGAATCGCAACGTTGGCCGCACAAGATCAGCACTAAGACCTCGCCGCCGGCGTCACGCCCACACTCGATGGTCGCGCTTGGGGGCTACTCTCATGCGGCGTGACTTCCCGGAAGCTGGATATCGATCTGCATGGGGCGCCGCAGACCATGCTGGCCACGCTGTACGCCAAGGCCCTCGACGCCGACTTGCCGGAACCGATCCTTGGTGATCGGTACGCAAAAGACGTCGTCGAGCGCATCGACTACGACTGGAGCCGGACTGGTATCACAGCGAGGAACTCAGCGTCGGTGACCACGCGATCGGCGCACTTCGACGATTGGGTGCGTCAGTTTTTGGCGGTACATCCGCGGGCCGTGGTGCTGCATGTCGGCTGTGGCCTGGACAGCCGGTGCCTGCGGGTCGACCCGGGTCCGGGCGTCGACTGGTACGACGTGGACTACCCCGGCGTCGCCGAACTGCGCCAGCAGCTGTTCCCGGGCCGGGACCGGTACCACGTCGTGGGTGCGTCGGTCACCGACCCGGCGTGGATGCACCAGATTCCAGCCGATCGCCCGACATTGATGGTCGGCGAGGGATTGACGATGTATCTGACTCCGTCGGACGGCGTTGCGTTGCTGCGACGGGTGGTCGAGCGCTTCCCGTCGGGAGAGCTGCAGTTCGATGCGTTCAACCGGCTGGGGATCAAGTCGCAGTGGACCAACACGGTGGTGCGGCGCTCAGGGTCGACGCTGCACTGGGGAATCAACGGTCCCGACGAGATCACTGCGGCGGTTCCCGGCCTTCGGCTGTTGGCCTGGGTGCAGTGGTACGAATCGGCCACTTTCGCGGGGCTGCCGCGTGCCTACCGAGTGTTGGGCAAGGTCATGTCACTGGTGCCGGCGATGGCCAACATGGCGCAATACCACCGCTACGCATTCTGAATCTTCCACGCTAGGGAATCTTGGTCGCGCACCGGTGTTACACCTGCTATCGACGTTGAGGAGATGTCAACATGAGCGACCGGATTGTCTTAGAACCCAGCACCGAGCACCCGATCACGATTGAGCCGACGAGGGGCCGCGTGCAGGTCCGCGTCAACGGCGAGGTCGTCGCCGACACACGAGCGGCATTAACCCTGCAGGAAGCCACTTTGCCTGCTGTGCAATACGTTCCGATAAGCGACGTGGTGCAAGATGTGCTGACCCGCACCGACACCAAGACCTACTGCCCGTTCAAAGGGGAGGCCAGCTACTACAGCGTGACCACCGGCACCGGCGATACCGTCGACGACGCGATCTGGACGTATGAGGAGCCTTATCCTGCGGTGGCGGCAATCGCCGGCCACGTCGCCTTCTACCCGAACAAGGCCGAGATCACCGTCGACGCCAGCTAGGCCCCGGATGCCAACCGGGTATCGGAGTACTCACGTAACGACACGATCTGACCGTCGCGGGTATCGACGATGAAGCAATACGGGCTTTCGTGGCGGGCACCCGAAGCCGTGACGCCGTCGCCGTGCGCCTCGATCACGACGCTGTCGCCGTCGCTGATACATCGCAAAAGGTCCAGAGTTAGCTCGACGTCGTTCCTGCGCCGCTCGATCTGGCCCTGTAACGCTGCCTTGTCGGCCGTTTCGCGAGTAGCGACATTCCAGTAGGTGAAGTCGTCGCTGAGCAGAGCAAAGCACTCGTCGATGTCCCCGCCCTGTAAGCACTGCAGGAACATCCACGCCAGTTCGGCTTGTGGGTTATCGAACGGCGTGATCACATCGCCATCCTGTCTCGCAGCACAGTGGCGGTCAATCATCGCGAGCCGGTCGCGGTGTGCGGCCCGAACCTATGATCTGTTGGGTTCGGCAGTCGTGGGGTTGGCGTAGGGGTGTAGGTGAAGCGGGTTCGCACCGTCACGTTCCCGGGCGTGGTCAGCCCCGGGATCACGTTGGCGCCGCTACGGCGCGGCCCCCGCGATCCCTGCTTTCAAGTTCGCGACGGCGTGATTTGGCGGACCAGCTTGTTGCCCAGCGGCCCCGTCACGGCGCGGATCACCCGCACGGCGCCCAATGCGGTGGGGTGCGTGGCATGGGGCAGCGGAGCTGAGGAATTCCTTGACGCGCTGCCGGCCATGCTGGGCGCCGATGACGACGCCTCGGATTTTCTCCCGCAGGAACCGACCGTCGCCGCTGCGCACCGACGGCTGCCGCACCTACGGCTGGGCCGCACCGGGCGGGTGCTGGAAGCCTTGATCCCGGCGATCCTCGAGCAACGAGTGCCTGGCGCCGACGCATTTCGGGCTTGGCGCCTGCTGGTCACCAAGTTCGGCACCGAGGCGCCCGGCCCGGCGCCCGCCGGGATGCGGGTGCCGCCCGCCGCCGAGATCTGGCGAGGCATTCCGTCGTGGGAGTTCCAGCGCGTCAATGTGGACCCGCGACGTGCCCGCGCAGTTGTCGGCTGCGCGCAGCGGGCGTCATCGCTGGAACGGCTGGGCTCATGGCCGCGCGAGCGGGCCAGGGAGGCGCTCACGTCGCTGCCTGGGGTGGGTGTGTGGACCGCGGCCGAAACCGCACAGCGGGCATTCGGTGACGCCGACGCGCTGTCGGTGGGCGACTTTCACATCCCCAAGATGATCGGGTGGACATTGCTGGGCCGGCCCATCGTCGACGACGTGATGGTTGAGTTGCTCGAGCCGATGCGGCCACACCGCCACCGCGTGGTCCGCTTGCTCGAAGCCAGCGGATTGGCATACGAGCCGCGCCGTGGGCCGCGGCTGCCGGTGCAAGACATCCGCGGCATTTGAGGCTGCGGGTATACCGGCATCCGTCCCTGGGTACTCGTTTCCGGACCGTGTGCCAATCACGTTAGGGAGTAATCGATGACACAGTTCACGATTCCGGGCTTGACCGATAAGCAGGCGGCGCGGCTCGTCGAGCTGCTGCAGAAGCAGCTGAGCACCTACAACGATCTGCACCTGACGCTCAAGCATATCCACTGGAATGTGGTCGGCCCGAATTTCATTGGCGTGCACGAAATGATCGACCCGCAAGTGGAGGCCGTGCGCGGTTACGCCGACGTGCTCGCCGAGCGCATCGCCGCGCTCGGTGCGTCCCCGCAGGGCACCCCGGGCGCGATCGTTAAAGACCGCACGTGGGACGACTATTCGGTGGGGCGGGACACGGTGCAGGCGCATCTGGCAGCGCTGGACCTGGTCTACACGGGCGTCATCGAAGACATTCGCAAGGGCATCGACGAGACCGAGGAACTCGACAAGGTCACCCAGGACATCCTGATCGACCAGGCTGCCGAGCTGGAGAAGTTCCAGTGGTTTGTGCGGGCCCACCTGGAGAGCGCGGGCGGGAAGCTGGCCCACCAGGGATCGGCGACTGAACGCGGCGCCGCGAGTACTGCCCGGCGTAAGACCTGACATCCGCGTCGCTGTTAGCCAGCGAGGTCCTTAGGTAGGCGACTGCCAACATCCGGGAATTAACCGGACCGGGGTCCGGTTATATCGATATCCCAATGTCGCAGATGTATGGAGGTGCAGATGCCTGCCGTCACGGCGAACACGCTGACCTTGCCGCGGGTGCCCGCCGCGGGCCCAGCCGAGACCGAACGCCCGGTCCGTTCGGTTACAACCGGACCGCGCGGCTACGAAGGCGAAGGCTTCCCCGTAGTGCGGGCCTTCGCCGGGGTCAGCACCGCCGCGCTGGATCCATTCGTGCACATGGATCAGATCGGTGAAGTCGAGTACCAACCCGGCGAGCCGAAAGGCACCGACTGGCATCCGCACCGCGGGTTCGAAACGGTCACCTACATGATCGACGGCCAGCTGGCGCATCAGGATTCGCACGGCGGTGGGGGCCTGATCACCGACGGCGCGACGCAGTGGATGACGGCCGGGGCGGGCATCCTGCACATCGAGACGCCGCCGAGCGCCCTGGTGCAAAGCGGTGGCCTCTTCCACGGCGTCCAACTGTGGGTCAACTTGCCGAAGAAGCAGAAGTTCACGGCGCCGCGGTATCAGGCTATCGACGGCGGCGACGTCACGCTGCTTTCGTCCGAGGACGGCGGAGCGCTGAT
>NZ_DASRBZ010000483.1:0-4352 GCF_035653355.1 Mycobacterium sp.
TCGCGTTAGTCGCGTTCACCTTCGACTTGGCCAGAGAGCTTGCCGACACCGCCATCACCGTCAACTGCTTACATCCAGCGACATTGATGAATACGCACATGGTCCGCAAAGCATGGGTGCCGCCGATTTCGTCCATAGCGAAGGGCGTCAGAGCGGTCATGAACCTCGCGGTTGAACCGACCGGTGCGGCGGTAACAGGGCGCTACTTCGACGGCTTGCGTGAAGCGAAGGCTCATCCCGCGGCGTACGACGCGACGGTCCAATCGAACTTGCGTGCCGTCACGAACGAAATCCTTGCAGCGTTTCTCTAGTGCCACAGCTAGTTTGAGTCCGATTACCCATCGGATCATTCCGAGGGCGAGCCGTCCCGGTCGTCCAGCCAGATTCCTACTGGTGCGCAGGGCAGGCCCACGTCCTTCAGGGTCAGGATGCCGGCGGGCGCCGCGGCGACGTCGAAGGCCGCATTGACCGCTGGCATGGCGGTCATGGTGTCCCATTCGTGGTTGCCCCAGTGCTTCGGTGGGATGAACCGGATGCGGGTTTGCACGTCAGGCTCGCCCTTGATCGCAACGTGGTAGTGATCGTCGTCAAATTTCCAGTCTCCGTTGAGTTTCTGGGTGAGATACCAGGAGACGCGCGACTGGATAACGGTCTTTCCCTTCACTTTGGCGTTCCAGCCCCCACGGATTGCGGCGATGGTGTCCTTCTCCATGCAGAACCAACCAAGATCGACCTTCTCGGAGGCTGTCTGGTGCTCAACGACGAATTCCATGTCATCGAGTTCAAGGCCCAATGCGACCGCCATGCGTTGAACGGAGTCGGCGAAGGTGCCAAACCCGAACTTCGCCAAACCAACGACTTCGGGCGTCGCCTCGGGCAGGCCGAAGCCCAACGCTTGCCACGTTTCCGCCGATTCGTAGACGGAGACATCTGCCGATTCGACGATTGCTATCAGTTGGACGTCGCGGCAGACAGCAGTCATCGCGGTCACCATCGCGTTGATCCAGCCTGGGTTGACGCCGGTGATGTAGAGCGAACTGTTACCGCGTTCACAGGCGGCAGCGAGCTTCTCCTTCGTTTCGCCTCGGATTCCGCCCACGTTGAGGAACAAGTTTGTGCTGATGACGTCGAGGCCGCTTTCGAGCAAGCGGACGGCGTGATCGAGATCTGCCAAGAAGGGCGTGTAGATGACGGTGTCGGCGTCTAATGCGATGAGCGCGTCGATGTCGGTGGTGGCGAGTACGCCGGTAGCGGGTCTGCCGCATAGCGGTCCAGCGTCGGTACCTGCCTTGTCGACTGAATACGCATACACGCCGACCAGTTCGAGGCGGGGATCGTCGAGAATCCCCCGCATGCTGAGCTTGCCGACCTTGCCAGTGGTCCACTGAATAACGCGCAGCTTGTTCATCGGTTCCTTCAATAAGAAGGACGCCCTTCGCGCGGTCGGGTCTCGCGCGAGAGGCTGTTCCTTCGGATGTCGACGGGCAAGGCAGCGGCCCGGCGACCGACGGAGAACGGGCCACTTCATTATGAGAATGACATTCTCAGAATGAAGAGTAAGACATCCATAGCTGGGTTTCAAGGTTGCCGGGGCGATGGCATGCTGGGGCCATGGTTGCTGTTCCGTCGACGATGCTTCCGCTTGGCACTCCGGTGCCCGACTTCCAGCTTCCCGATCCTGATGGAAAACTGCACGGCCCAGTCGATGCGGCTGGGGCCGCGGGTCTCCTGGTGGTGTTCGTGTGCAACCACTGCCCGTTCGTCATCCACATCGGGCCAACACTGGGGCGGCGGGCCCGCCAGTGGATGGACCAGGGTCTGGCCGTACTGGCGATCAACGCCAACGACATCGCGGCCTATCCGCAAGACGGCCCCGAACACATGCCTGCCTTTGCCAAGCAGAACGGGTGGAGCTTCCCGTACCTGCTGGACGAGACCCAGCAGGTCGCTCACATGTTCCGGGCCGCCTGCACTCCGGACTTTTTCCTCTTCGACAGCGAGCGCAGGCTGGTCTACCGGGGCCAATTCGATGCCAGTCGGCCGAGCAACAACCAACCAGTCACCGGCGACGACCTCGACCGCGCCGTCGCGGCCGTACTGGCGCACCAGCCCGTCCCGGGCGACCAGATTCCCAGCATCGGCTGCAACATCAAGTGGAAACCGGGCAACGAGCCCGAGTACCGCCCCGCCTAACCCGCCGACTGTGCGGCTGAAACCCTTTGTCGGACAAGGGGAGCGGCGTGGTCGCATTCATCGCTGTGACGAGTGATGTGGACCTGGCCGACTAAAGCCTGCCTGCGACGAAGTCGGCGGCCTGGTCGGCCATGCCAGCCTGGATGTAGGCACTAGCAAGATGTTGCGGCCAGTTATTTTGCCAGGTGTTCGGGTCGGCTGGGTTGCAGACGGGATCGGCGCCGTGGCACAACTCAATGGTCCGGTCGCTATAGATCGGGTTGAAGTTCGTAATGGGGCCGACCCCCTGACTTCCATTGCCGAACAACGCGACGGCGGCGATGTGCTGATCGGTGCCCTCCGGCAGAGGACTGTCAAAACCAAACGCCGACATGGGCACCGCGAGCACCACGTCGGTGACCGCCGCGCCAAGCGAGTAGCCGCCCAGCACCAGTCGGGTGTTCGGGCAGTTGTTGACCATGTACTGGATGTGGCGGCTCATGTCGTTGGCGCCGACGTCGACCTCCCTGTCGGCGGGGTACTTCACGGCGTATACGCCGATGTTCTTACCTGCTGCCTTGGATTCGAGTGCGTTGATGAACGCATTGCCGAGCACGCCTGGCCCCGGTGATTCCAATCGGCCGCGGGCGAAGACGACCTCCACTTCGGGACAATTCGCTGCGGCGGCCGCCGGCATCTCGGCGGGAAGTACTGCCGAACTGAACGTCAGCGCGGCGGCCGTCATGACCGACGCTAGGCCAACTCGAAGCGATTTACCGGCGCGCACAGCGAGATGTTAGCGATTCGCAGCTCGAACCGTTGACCAGTACCGCGATCAGCGGAGCTTAGCTCTCGGTGTGCGGTGTAGGGCTTTGTGGCGATTCCCACTTCGACTGCAGGTGCCTTTGCACCACGGTGCCGGCCGGTAGGTCGAGCTGAAAGGTTTCACCGTCGTCGTCCTCGAGCGTGATGACGTAGCGGCCGTTCGCGGAGTCCTTGAACACCACTTTGTAGAGCTTTTCACCGGACCCGCGGTCGACAGCGATAGTGTCGCCCGGGGTGACGTCGTCGATTCGGTCGCTACCGGATACCTCAGACATACCGTTGACCGTAGTCGACGGGCAGCTGAGGTCGGAACAGCGCCAGCGTCCTAGTCTCCATTGACTTTTCAGCCCTCTAGCGCATCTTCCAGTTCACGCACATGATCCTGCGTTTGCTGCAACAACGGCCTCAGTGCCTCGGCGACATCCGGCAGCCCCAAGTCCGTGGCTTCCATCACGCGCTGCCGGTAGCGGTCCAACTGGCGCCTTTCCAGCTCCACATCGGCCTTTAGCGCCGACGCGCCGTCCGAAGCGTCGGGCACGTCGGGAACTTTCACAGTTGGCGTACCGCCTAGAAAATCGATCTGCTGAGCGAGAATCTTGGCGTGCTGCAGCTCCTGAGTGAGGTGCTTATCCAGTTCCTCGGTGATCGAGTGGTATTCGGGGCCCTTGACCGTTGCAATGTGCTGGATGTATTGAACGATCGATTGATACTCCGTACCTAGATCTTCGTTGAGCCGTTCGATGAAAGTACTGGTGTCCATGTGGGCAGATTTCACACAAGCCCGCGAGCTGAAACATGAACGCTATTTGGCGCCAGCGGCGGCGTTCTCAGGGATGCTCAGTTCCATGCGGTTGTGGGTGAGCGTGATGTCGGTTCCCACTATGTGAGGCTGACGTCGAAGACCTCGCGTAGCCCTCCATACCCAATCTCAGTTATCTGGACTGCCCGGCTGGCCTTCGAACGGCGGATCCAGTCAAGCTTGATGAGCTGGTCAAGTAGGCCTCGACCCAGCGCGCCCGCAAGGTGGTGGCGTTGTTCGGACCAGTCAATGCAATAGCGGATGACCGGGCGGCTGCTGGGCAACGTGACACCGAAATCGCGGAGGAATACCTCGCCTTCTTCGGTGAGGTGATAGTCAATGTCGTGGCCGTAGCCAGTGGGCTTGTCCCGATCGGCGATGTGGGGGTCGAAACTGCCGTCGCCGCCGGTGATTTGTCCGCGTCCGATCATCGTGCGCATCAGCTCGACCCCCAGACGCCCTGCGAGGTGGTCGTAGCAGGTGCGCGCCTGACGCAGCGCGTGTGCTCTGGTGCCTTGGCGCAGCGAGCGGATGCGCTTGGTGGGGGCAAGCTGCA
>NZ_DASRBZ010000484.1:0-3031 GCF_035653355.1 Mycobacterium sp.
CCGTCTTCGCCCAGGCGTTCCCTGCCCCGACCCGAGTGCCCTTCGAACAGCCCATCGGTGAGCAGTACAAGCCCCGTGCCGGCCGGCAGATTCAGCTGCTGAGGGCCCCAATCGCCGGCACGCACGCCCAGGGCCGGCCCACCGGGCGGCTCGACCCACTGCACGGTGCCGCGACCATGCAGCAGCATGCCGGGATGGCCGGCCCGCACAGCGGTGATGGGACCGGTGCCGGGAGGGATGGCCAGGCTCAACACCGTCGCGAAGATGCCCTTGCCGGCGCGTTCGGCGTGAAGGATCCGCTCGAGTTGGCGCATCCGCTCCGAGCCGCGTAGGCCGGTGAAGGTCAGCGTGCGCCAGGCGATGCGCAATGCCACACCGAGTGCGGCCTCGTCAGGGCCGTGTCCGGCCACGTCGCCGATCAGCACGTGGACGGTCCGGTCCGCGGTCTGCACGAAGTCGTAGAAGTCGCCGCCAAGCAGGGCGTTCTCACGGCTTGGCCGGTACTGCGCGACGATTTCCACCCCGGGGTCGTCCAGCAGCAGCGGTGACGGGAGCAAACCACGTTCCAGTCGTGCGTTCTCCCGGGCCCGGAGCTGGCTGGCGTGCAACTCCACGGCGGTTAGCTCGGCACGCTTGCGCTCGATTGCATAGAGGACGGCGCGTCGCAGTGTTTCGGAGTCCACGCGGCCTTTTACCAGGTAGTCCTGCGCGCCGGAGGCCACCGCCGAGACGCCGAAGTGCTCGTCGTTCAGGCCGGTCAACACGATGATCGGCAGCGTCGGGTCGTGCTCGGTGACGCGCTTCAGCGCGAAGATGCCGTCGGCGTCGGGTAGGTGCAGGTCCAACAGGACGCAGTCGGGACGGGCGAACGCGAGCTCGCGTTCAGCGTCGGCCATGGTCTGCGCCCACGTGAGGCCGATGTCCGCCGCCGCGTCGGCGATGAGTTCCTCGACCAGCAGGCCGTCGGCCCGGTCGTCCTCGACCAACAGTAGCGACAGCTTGTGCCCGGCTACGCTACCGACAGCGCCGACCTCGGGCGCAGACACGGATGTGGCGTCAAGTGGCGCGCGCATCGGGCATCGGCAATCACGTCCTCTCGTAACGTCACCCGGTCGCGCTGACCCTCTGCTTCAGTGACAATGCCTCGACAATACCGAGCCGCGTTCCTCGCTTCAGCCGGTGCTATCCAGGCGCGTGGTGAGCCGGGCCGACTCAGCTCCGGCCAGCAAGGTCGCCCATCACCAGTCCTTCGCGCCGGGGGTCGGCGCCGCCGATCCAGCCCGAGCCGCTGCGCGCAATCGCCGACAATCCGCTGGACTGATCGGCGACGTCAACCTGGTGTCCAAGGGCTCGCAGGCCTTCAACCAGCGGATCGTGGTTACCTCCGTCGGAATTGTCGATCGCGGGATGCTCGCCGCCGACATTTGTTATCGGCGAGTTCGTCGCACCGAAATCCACCGCTGACACCGCCTGTTGGGGATTGAGCCCCCAATCCAGCAATGAGACAAGCGTCTTGGTCACATGCTGGATGATCGCCAACCCGCCCGGTGACCCCGTCACCGCGCTCAGCGGTCCGCGCCCGGACGGTCCGTGGTCGAAGATCAGTATCGGCGAGATCGAACTGCGTGGCCGCTTTCCGGCTTGGATGCGGTTGGCGACGGGGGTGCCGTCGGGAGTACTGGGTTGCGCGGAGAAATCGGTCAGTTCGTTGTTCAACATGAATCCGTCCACCATGTGGAATGAGCCGAAGTTGGACTCGATGGTGGTGGTGAACGATGCCGCGTTTCCCTGGGCGTCGACGACGCTGATGTGGCTGGTGCCGTGTTCGGGTGGTGGCGGCGCATCCGTCGGTGGCGCGCCGAAGTTTCCCGGCTGCGCCGTGCCCATGGTGTGCTGCTGGGCCATCAGCGCGGCTCGCCCGGCCAAGTAGTGGGTGTTGAGCAACGTGTCGGGCGAGCCGCCGGGAAGCGGCACGAAATCGGTGTCTGCGACGTACTGGTATCGGTCGGCGTACGCGAGCCGCTCGGCTTCCGTGACGAGGTGCACGCCCATCACGGACGGCCGGCCACCGTTGAGGTCGACGCCGGTGGGCGGAAAGTTCCGCATCGGGAAGTTAGCCAGGGTGCCCATGGTCGCGAGCACCGCGATGCCACCCGAGGGCGGGGGTGTGCTGCAAAGTTCATGTTCCCGGTAGGCGATACAGAGCGGATGTCGTTTCCGGGCGGCATAGCCGGCCAGATCAGCTGGCGTCATCAGGCTCGGTGTGCGCCCTCCGGTGGTATCTGCTGCCGCCGCAACCAGGTCGTGGGCGATGTCTCCGGTGTAGAACACCTGCGGACCGTCAGAGGCGATGGCGCCCAGCGTCTTTGCGTATGCCGGGTTGGTGAGGTGAGTGCCCGTGGTCTTGGGGCTGCCGTCTGGGTTAACGAAGTATGAGGCCGCGGCGGGATCGGCGCGCAGCATAGGCGCTGCATCGCTGACCGCAGCCGCTAGCCGCGGACTAATGGCAAAGCCATTGTCGGCCAAGCCGATGGCGGGACTGAACAGGTCCCGCCAGGGGGTCCTGCCGTGTTCGTTGTGGACCAGCTCCAAGAGTCGTAGGATGCCCGGAATACCGATCGAGCGTCCCGATGCGCGCGGATTTGGTTGCGGCAAAGCATGATTCACATCGTCGATCCAGCGAAGGTAGTTTTCCGTCGCTGCCGCTGGCGCGGTTTCGCGGCCGTCGTAGGCCTGCAGGGAGTTGGACGCGGCGTCGTAGTAGAGCAGGAACCCGCCGCCGCCGAGGCCCGACGACTGCGGCTCCACCAGGCCCAGCACCGCCTGAGCGGTGACTAGTGCGTCTGCAGCCGACCCGCCGTCGCGCAGTACCTGACAAGCCGCTTGGGTGGCCAGCGGGTTGGCGGTTGCTACCGCGTAGTGAGCCGTTCGCACCGCCGTCATACCGCGGCGGTAGCCGGTGGCGACCTCGGGGCCACTGGCAGCCTTCGCCGATGTCTTAGGTGCCGGTGTGCCGTTGACGACGATCGCG
>NZ_DASRBZ010000485.1:0-2787 GCF_035653355.1 Mycobacterium sp.
CATACTCGATTGTTGCGGCATCGGCGTAAGTGTTGTCGAAGGTCATCCAGCAGGTGGCAAGTGTGGCCGGGACCAGATAGTCGACGAAGGAGTTGTCCTGGTGCAACGCAGAAGCCCGGGCTAGCGGCGGTTTGATCCAGATGGTGTCCTGCCCGAGCCGGCAGCCGTCCCAGCCAAGCAGGTGGCCAACCCACCGGCCGATCCAGTCGGCTTGGACCAGCGACGCGATAGCCGGGTCGCTCTTCCAGGCATTAGCCATGTGTCGGGTCGCATCGGGCAGGCTGATTCCCTCCCGCCAGTACCACTCGTCGGGGTAAATACCAGTCGGGAAAGCCCCGGTGAACAGCCTGCTGAGACGTTCGCGAAGCCACCCGCACTGTTCGGCTGTGAAGATCGGCTCCATCACGACGAACCCATCGCGGTGGAAGTGCTCACGGGCCATGTCCGGCGCGCTCCAACTGACAACTGGATGCATGCCCAGAGAGTAGGTCCTGCTCCGGTTGGCAGTCGAGATGATCCGGCGTTTCTCCGGAATAGCCGACGGGTGCATGAAATGACCACGCAACGCAGACCCAGACAAATTGCTCTCTTACCGCTTGCTTCCGAATGATATTTCTCGCGACTTCCCTTTCGTGTACTAGTGCATCGTGACGTTGACATGGCGGAAAGCAGGCCGGGCGGCAGCTGTGCGACGTCATTGTTGGTAGCCAAGGGAAGCGCCGCGATGTCAACGCCGAATCATGGACGTTAGCGAAGAAGCAATTCCAAGCCCGCGGCTGCGCTGACGCGGTCATGCTCACGGGACTGGATCGAGAGGTTCGTGCTCGCCCGACGACGTACCCTCGGGTCATGAGCGTCGTCACCGGGTCGCAGTTGGAGTTTGACGACTCCTACGCCCGTGAACTGCCCCGCTTGTCGCAACCGTGGATCGCAGCATCAGTGCCGGCGCCCACCCTGCTGATGTTCAACGAGGAACTCGCCACCGAGCTGGGGGCCGACGCCGAGGCGTTGCGAGAGCCACCAGGCGTCGCGTTGCTCGTGGGCAACGGGAGCCCGGACGGGGTGCGCCCAGTCGCGCAGGCTTATGCCGGCCATCAGTTCGGCGCCTACGTGCCCCGGCTGGGAGACGGCCGGGCGTTGCTGCTCGGCGAGCTGGTCGACGGCGGAGGGCGCCGCCGCGACTTGCATCTGAAGGGCACCGGTCGCACCCCGTTCGCCCGGGGCGGGGACGGGAAAGCGGCCGTCGGGCCGATGCTGCGGGAGTACCTGATGGGGGAGGCTATGCACGCGCTCGGCATCCCCACCAGCCGGGCGCTTGCGGTGGTAACCACCGGCGAGGAGGTCATGCGGGACACGATGCTGCCCGGTGCCGTACTCGCGCGGGTCGCGGCGAGCCACCTGCGCGTCGGCACGTTCCAGTACGCCGCCACGTCCGGCGACCCGGCTCTCGTCCGGAAGCTGGCCGATTATGCGATGGCACGCCACTATCCCGACGCGGCCGAGGCGGCCAATCCGTACCTGGAGTTTTATCGGTGCGTCATCGACACGCAGGCATCGCTCGTCGCCCGCTGGATGCTCGTCGGGTTCGTGCACGGCGTCATGAACACCGACAACATGACAATCTCCGGCGAGACCATCGACTACGGCCCCTGCGCGTTCATGGACACCTTCGATCCCGCAACGGTCTTCAGCTCGATCGACCACGGTGGTCGCTACGCCTACGGCAACCAGCCCCGGATCGCACAATGGAACCTGGCCCGGCTGGGCGAGACATTGGTGCCGCTGATCGACGGGAACACAGACGCCGCGGTCGAGGCCGCTACCGACGCGCTGACCTCTTTCGCCGAGCGCTACGAGGGCTACTGGGCAAGCGGCATGGCCGCGAAGCTCGGCCTCGACGCGCCCGACCAACCGCTGATCCGGGACCTGCTGGCGCTGCTACACGCGCAGCGCATGGACTTCACGCAATTCTTCCGCGCGCTGTCGTCACACCTGCAGGGACGCCCGGCGCGGTCGCTGTTTACCGAGCCGGAGGCGTTCGACGCGTGGGCTGCGCGGTGGCAGGCTCTGGTACCACGGGATCGAAACGCCGTAACGGCAGCCATGGACCGGGTCAACCCGATTTACATCCCGCGCAACCATCGCGTGGAGGAAGCCCTGACCGCCGCCACCGACGGCGACATCGCGCCGTTTCGCCGCCTCGTCGAGGTCGTTGCCCGTCCGTTCATCCAGCGTCCGGGCCTGGAGCGCTACGCCGAGCCGGCACCCGCGAGCTGCGGCCCCTACGTCACCTACTGCGGCACCTAGAACGTGGCGTTCCAGTAGCGGTTTGGGGTCATCACCCGCTCAACATGGTCCTCGATGCTCGGCGGCCATGGGGCATTTCGCGTTCGGCACCTGATGGGCGCATGATCGGCGGGCGTGGCCGGTCCCAAAGCCAGCGGTGAGAGCAGCCTGCACGCGGCCAGGACGAGTGATGCTTCAGAACGTCGGCAAATGGAGTTGTCCCAGCAGCCAGGGGATGAGCTGCGACAGAGATGTGGGTGAGAACCTGAACGCAGGTGGCGTCGGGGGCAATGGTGTCGTCGTGGGAGCGCTGACCGTATAGGACAGCGTGTCGGACTTCGATGGATCAAACGCGGTTGAGCCGGCCGGAGTGAACACCGCGGTCAGCGGGTGAGTTCCGGGGGTCAAAGTCGTCGTCATGGAGGCCGAGCCGCCGGCGACGGTCACCGGGCTGCCAAGGGGCATGGTCCAGTTGGTGAACTGCACACTGCCCGCTGCCGT
>NZ_DASRBZ010000486.1:0-4306 GCF_035653355.1 Mycobacterium sp.
GACCTCGACGACCTGCCAGGCGCCGACACAGGCGCCGCCCAGGCCGACGCGGAAGAGCTGGCCGCGTTACAGGCGGCGTTCAGCCGGTCACCGTGGGCGGCGCGCACACCGGTCGCGGTCGAGGTGCCGTTCGAAATGGCCATCGGCGAGACCGTGGTGCGTGGCCGGATCGACGCGGTGTTCGCCGACCCGGACGGCGGCACCACCGTAGTGGACTGGAAGACCGGTGAACCGCCGGACGGGCCGGAGGCCATGCGGCAGGCCGCGGTCCAGCTCGCCGTCTACCGGCTGGCGTGGGCGGGGTTGCAGGGCTGTCCGGAATCCGCGGTGCGCGCCGCCTTCTACTACGTGCGTACCGGAGTCACCGTCGAGCCGGATGCGCTGGCCGGGCCCGACGAGCTGACCGGGTTGGTAACCAACACCTCGGTGTAGCGGTCATGGTTACATTTGTGTCGTGCGCCAGCTGATGACGGATGGCCGTGGCGAAAGATAGGTTGGCCGGTCTCGACGACACGCTGACCGCCCGGCCCGGCCATGCACTGGTCGGCGTGTTGCGAATTCCGGAAAGCCCTGTCAGCCCGGTGCGGATCATCGTGCGCCGGGTCGCCATCGCGGTCGTGGTATTGCTTGCCGCCGCTTTGGTCGTCTATCTCGGCCGCGGCGGCTACCGCGACCTGAAGGGCGGGCCGCTGACCTTCTTGGACTGCGTGTACTACGCCACGGTGTCGCTGTCCACCACCGGTTACGGCGACATCACGCCGATCACCGAATACACCCGGCTGGTCAACGTCGTGGTCATGACGCCGCTGCGAATCGCGTTCCTGGCCGTGTTGGTCGGCACGACGCTCGAGGTTCTCTCCGAGCGGTCCCGGCAGGGATGGAAGATCCAGCGTTGGAGGAGCAGAGTGCGTAACCACACCGTCGTCATCGGCTACGGCACCAAAGGCAAGACAGCGGTCGCCGCCATGCTCAGTGACGAAGCGGCACCCAGCGACATCGTCGTCGTCGACACCGACCAAGCCGCCCTGGACCACGCATCGGCCGCTGGCCTGGTCACTGTGCACGGTGACGCGACCAAAGCCGACGTGCTGCGCTTAGCAGGCGCGCAACATGCAGCCTCGATCGTTGTGGCGGCCAACCGCGATGACACCGCCGCGCTGGTCACCCTGACGGCCCGAGAGATCGCGCCGAAGGCCAAGATCGTCGCCTCGATTCGGGAGGCCGAGAACCAACACTTGCTGCAGCAGTCGGGTGCGGACTCGGTGGTGGTGTCCTCGGAGACCGCCGGCCGGTTGCTCGGCATCGCCACGACCACGCCCAGCGTCGTGGAAATGATCGAGGATCTCCTGACGCCGGAAGCGGGGTTCGCTATTGCCGAACGCGAGGTCGAGCAGAGCGAGGTGGGCGGCTCGGCGCGGCATCTGCGTGACATCGTGCTCGGCGTGGTTCGCGACGGCCACTTGCTGCGTGTCGACGCCCCCGAGGTCGATGCGATCGAAGCCACCGACCGGCTGTTGTATATCCGCAGCGCGGGCCACTAGTGGCTGATTTCCAGCTGCGCAGCATTCCACTGCTGTCTCGCGTGGGCGCTGACCGGGCCGATCACGTGCGCACCGACGTCGAAGCCGCCACCGCCGGATGGCCGGAAGCCGCTGTGCTGCGGATCGATTCGCGCAACCAGGTGCTCGTCGCCAATGGTCGAGTAGTCCTCGACGCGGCAACCGCGCTGGGCGACAAGCCGCTACCAGATGCGGTGTTCCTCGGGCGTATCGAAGGTGGCCGCCATGTCTGGGCGATCCGGAGCCCGCTGCAGGCGCCCGAGGACCCCGACGTGCGCGTGGCCGACCTGCGCCGCGGGGGCCAGCTGTTCGACGACCTCAGCGCACAGCTGGTGTCGTGCGCCGTCGCGTTGCTGAATTGGCATGACAGCGCCCGCTTTTCGCCCCTGGACGGTACCCCGACCAAACCCGTCAGGAGCGGCTGGGCCCGAATCAACCCGCTGACCGGACAGGAAGAGTTCCCGCGCATCGATCCTGCGGTGATCTGCCTCGTCCACGACGGCCGAGACCGCGCTGTGCTCGCCCGCCAGACGGTCTGGCCAGAGCGGATGTTTTCATTGCTGGCTGGATTTGTCGAAGCCGGCGAGTCGTTCGAGCTGTGCGTCGTAAGAGAAATCCGCGAGGAAATTGGATTGACCGTGCGCGACGTCCGCTACCTGGGCAGCCAGCCCTGGCCGTTTCCGCGTTCGCTGATGGTCGGCTTCCACGCGATCGCCGACCCCGACCAACCCTTCTCGTTCAACGACGGCGAGATCGCCGAGGCCGCGTGGTTCACCCGCGACGAAGTACGTAGTGCGCTGGACGCCGGTGACTGGACCAGTGCTTCGGAGTCCAAACTCCTTCTGCCCGGCTCCGTTTCGATCGCCCGCCAGATCATCGAGTCGTGGGCTGCGCGCGACTGACTGACCTAACCGGTCAGATCGGCGAGCTTTGCCTTGACCTCGGCGACGCCGGGATTCGTCAGCGTCGACCCGTCGGCGAACTTGACGGTGGGAACGGTCCGGTTGCCGCCGTTGACCGAACCGACGAACTCCGCCGCCGTCCCGTCTTGTTCGATATCGACCTCGTCGTAGGTGATGCCTGCAGCCTTCAAGACCGTCTTGAGCCGATGGCAGTACCCACACCACGGCGTCGTATAGATCGTAAGCGGAGCCTTGAAAGCATCAGTCATAGCCGGTTCAACATAAATGGGGCCGCCTGTATTGCACCAACCGAGACTACGGCGTGGCGCTGCCGTCGGTTTGTCGGTAGCCGCTGCCAAGATGGACGCCATGCCGGTGACAGCTGACCCTTTGATCGCCGGCCTCGACGACGAGCAGCGCGAGGCAGTGCTGGCTCCCCGCGGACCGGTGTGCGTGCTGGCCGGTGCCGGAACTGGCAAGACACGCACCATCACCCACCGGATCGCCCACCTGGTCGGCGACGGCCACGTGGCTGCCGGGCAGGTGCTGGCGGTGACGTTCACTCAGCGCGCCGCGGGGGAGATGCGTTCGCGGCTACGAGCACTCGACGCCGCCGCGCAGACCGGCGCCAAGGTCGGCGCGGTGCAGGCGCTGACTTTCCACGCCGCCGCGCATCGCCAGCTGCGGTATTTTTGGCCGCGGGTCGTCGGAGACCGGGGCTGGCAGCTGCTGGACAGCAAGTTCGCGGTGGTCGCACGCGCCGCGAACCGCAGCGGCCTGCAGACGAGCACCGACGACGTGCGTGACCTCGCGGGCGAAATCGAGTGGGCTAAAGCGTCGCTGATCAGCCCCGAGCACTACCCGCCGGCGGTGGCGCAGGCCCGCCGCGACACCCCGCTGCCTGCCGCGCAGGTCGCCGCCGTGTACGAGGCCTACGAGAGCCTCAAGACCCGTGGCGACGGGGTGGCCCTGCTCGACTTCGACGACCTGCTGCTGCACACGGCGGCCGCCATCGAAAACGACGCGGCGGTCGCGGACGAGTTCCGTGACCGTTACCGCTGCTTCGTCGTCGACGAATACCAGGACGTAACGCCGCTGCAGCAGCGGGTGCTCTCAGCATGGCTGGGCGATCGCGACGACCTGACAGTCGTCGGCGACGCCAACCAAACCATCTACTCGTTCACCGGGGCCACGCCCCGCTACCTCCTCGACTTCTCGCGGCGCTTCCCCGAAGCCACCGTGGTCCGCCTAGAGCGGGACTACCGGTCGACCCCGCAGGTCGTGTCGCTCGCCAACCGGGTGATCGCCGCAGCCCGCGGACGGATGGCGGGCAGCAAACTGCACTTGACCGGGCAGCGGGATCCCGGCCCCACCCCGTCGTTTCACGAACATCCCGACGAGGTCGCCGAGGCCGCAGCGGTGGCGGCGTCGATATCGAAGCTCATCGAGAAAGGCATCCCACCCGCGGAGATCGCGGTGCTCTACCGCATCAACGCGCAGTCGGAGGTTTACGAGGAGGCGTTGACCGAGGCGGGCATCCCGTACCAGGTCCGCGGCGGCGAAGGGTTCTTCAGCCGTCAGGAGATCAAGCAGGCGTTGCTGGCGCTGCAGCGAGCCGCGGACCGCGGCGCAGAGGGCGACTTGCCCGAGCTGGTTCGCGGCCTTCTCGAACCGCTGGGGCTGACCGCCCAACCGCCGGCCGGCACGCGCGCCCGCGAACGCTGGGAAGCCCTGACCGCGCTCGCCGAACTGGTCGACGACGAAGTGGCGCAGCGCCCGCAGCTGGATCTGCCGGGTCTGCTGGCCGAGCTGCGCGTGCGCGCCGACGCCCGCCACCCCCCGGTG
>NZ_DASRBZ010000487.1:0-21448 GCF_035653355.1 Mycobacterium sp.
ACATTGCCAACGATCCGCAGCGCGCACAGGTGACCGTCCGCGCGCTGCTGACCCACACTTCAGGTGAACCGGTCGACGTCAACCTCGCAGATCCGTGGGGACTGAACGGAGCCGACAAAGCCGAGGGCATTCATCGCGCCCTCACCACGCCGCTGCAGTCGCTGCCCGGTGCGGCTTTTCGCTACTCCGACATCAACTTCATTCTCCTCGGCGCGCTGCTCGAAAAAGTCACCGGCAAGCCAGAAGACGCCTACGTCCAGCGCAATGTCTTTGCGCCCCTAGGCATGGCAGAGACCCGCTACCTTCCTGCAACCAAAGCTTGTGGCCCGCACAAGGTGATAGGTGCTGCGATTACATGGGCTCCTCCGCCGAAAGTGCCTGTGCCGACCGCGTGCCCGGCAGGTGCGTGGAGCACCAGTCTTTTACCGCGCATCGCGCCAACGGCACGCGACGAGGAAAATAGAGCCGATCCCAGCAAGAACCCCGATTACTACGCTCTGCTTCGCGGCACTGTCCATGACCCGACCGCGCGCCGCATGGGCGGGGTCGCCGGACACGCGGGTGTGTTCTCTACGGCGCACGATCTCAGTATCTTTGCGCAAGCCCTGCTCGATCGACTTGCCGACCGGCCGAGCGAGTTTCCGCTCACGCGAGCGACTTTGGAGTTGATGACGACTCCCGAGCAGCCCGGACATACACCTCACCAACTCGAAGCAGCCAACAATGCCCGAAAAGCTAGCGCTCCGAGCTATCCAGCGATCAAGGGACAGAACTTGTTTGGCTTCGGATGGGATATCGATTCGCTGTATTCGATGCCGCGAGGCATGATCTTTCCGATCGGCAGCTTCGGCAACACCGGCTTTACCGGAACGTCACTGTGGTTGGACCCGGGCTCGGATACCTACGTGATTCTGCTTTCGAACGCCATCCATGTGCGCGGCAGTACACCGATTTCGGATCTACGCGGTGCAGTCGCCACCGCGGCAGCCCGGGCGTTGCGTCTTTACAGCAGTGCCGGCTAGGCCACCGGCGACCACGAACTCCGCTCCTGTACCGCAGTGTGCTCATACCCGCGAGAGGGAGCGGCCACGCCACAGTGAAGGTACCGAATGGCAGAGGTCGGGGTCGCTACGCGACTGGTCATTTCTGGGAGCAACCGGCGGCGGTATTCACAATCACATGGCACTGGTCAACTGGAGCAATACGTCGGCCACCGCTGACGGTCGTGAAAGGAGCGGTGAGTGACTGCCGGGAAGCTCGACGATGTCGGCGCCAATGTCACGAGCAATCCGTTTTTGCCACTCCGGGTTGAGCAGTTGATCATCGGTGCAAACAATCGATGTGCAACTCACCGAGGGGTATTCGGCCAGCGGAAGAGGTGCGGTGAATGGGTAAGCCGATTGGGGCCGCAGCCGATCGAAGGCGGCCCCGATGGTGTGATCGTCGCAGTCGGCATATAACAGTTTGCGCGCAATGTCGATATCGATCCATGTCGTTCGCAATTGCCCGTCAGGTTGGCTCAACCCCTTGTCCCAGTCCGGATTTACCACGTCGGGCTGCTCCTTGAACTGGTCATAGAAGCCTGAGGCCGGGAGCTGGAACCGCAGCGCGAGCTGACTGGCTTTTACAGACACCAAGTGTCCGAACGGCGAGAGCGTTTACTTTTAGCGATACATCCGCTGACGCAAGACGGGTACTCCTGGCCCATCGAGCGCATCTAGCACCGAAGTGCGTCCTACCGCCGCCATCAGCAATTTGGCTGCCGGCCCGCGAATTTCCTGCCCTTTACCCCATGTTCGATCCATGTCGGTGGCTTGCAAGCGAATCCCTCGCAGCCGTCCCAGCGGTACCAGACCGAATGGCACGGGGCCGGTCAAGAAGTCGAGCGCAATTGCAGTCGGCTGCGGATCGAGGTCCAACGAAAGTCCAAGCGGGATTCGGATGTCGCCACTATGGGCCAAGACTTCGGCTAGCAGACCCGGTGCCTGAGGCGGCGGCCTCCAGTATCGGTGATCGGCGAGATCACGCAGACTTGCCGCGATTTCGGTTGCTGATCGCTGAGCGCTGCGGCGCGCTAGCTCATCAATCGCACGGTCAGGACTCCCGCGTCGGGCGGCCAGCCACATAACCCGGCGAATTCCCCCGGCCAACGTGATCACCAGATGCGCAGCCACCGTCTTTACATCCCACCCGGCACACAGACTAGGAGTCGCTAGCTGAGCCTCATCAAGATCGTCAATCAGATCCGCAATGCGGCGACGCTCCTGTGCCGTAGCGGCATGGATTTGATCGCGGTCCACGGGCCGAGGATAGGACCATCCGAGGAGGGCGGCGGTGAAATCGCTCCGAGGGCAGGTGCCGTGAGTGTGCACGTGACTCCAAGGCAGTGATCCACGGTCATCATGGCTGAGAAGTCTTTGGTTCACCAAGCCGCGGACGCAAACTGGCAAACACGTCGCCGACTGGCCGACGCTCAGACGCGGTCACCGTCGTCGACGCTCTGGGTGCTCGGCTCGCCGCGGCCACCACGCCACTTTTGGTATCCCCGCCGCGCAGCGAGCACCCCGACGATTCCTGTCACGCACCAAACCGCTATCGCCGCGTAGGCCAACGCCGGCGACCGCTCGGCGATCGAGGCGCCCAGCGCGGTGTAGACGAACGCCCGCGGCGCCGAACCGATAAACGCACCGACGGCCATTTGCCACAACGGCACTCCCAACGCCCCGAACGCATAGGAGGCCAGGGCATCCGATATGCCCGGGACGAAGCGCTGACCGACGACCGCCCACAGTCCGCCTCGCTCGATCAGCGCGTCGATTCGCTCGACGCGTTCCGTTCCCAGCAGAGACCGCACGCTGTCTCGACCGGCCCGACGGCCGACCAGGCTCGCCACGACCGCGGTGCCCACCGTCGCACCCAGCGTCACGAAGACGCCCAGCAGCGGACCGAAGAGAACCCCGCTGCCCGCAGCCAGAAGCGGACCGGGCACAAACGATGCGCCGAGGACTGCCGATACCACGACGTAGGTCAGCGGGGCCGCCGGCCCCGTCGCCGAGACCGCGCGTCGCACCTCCTCAACGTCGACGACTCGCCGGACGGCTACCAGATAAAACAGCCCGAGCAGGAAAGCAACAAACACGGCGAGCCGCACGATGTGGCGTCGCCGCGATGTCGGTGGAGAACCCTCGTTGTCGACCATGCTGACCGCGATTCTTCCGTACCGGCGTCGGCCACGCGGTCGTGGCCGAGTGGCTCCCGTAGGGTGGCGCTGACTGGGAGGAGTGAGAGTGGCGAGGACCGACAACGACACCTGGGAGATCACCGAAAGTGTGGGCGCGACGGCGCTGGGCGTGGCCTCGGCGCGCGCGGCAGAGACCGAGAGCGACAACCCGCTGATCACTGATCCGTTCGCGCGGGTTTTCCTCGACGCCGCCGGCGAGGGAGTGTGGAGCTGGCACTCCGCTCCTGACTTGCCCGCCGAGGTCGTCGAAGCCGAACCCGATTTGCCGCTGCGGATGCGGTCGATGGTCGACTATATGGCTTGTCGCACCGCCTTTTTCGACAACTTCTTCGTCGACGCCACCCGGGCCGGCATCCGTCAGGCGGTGATCCTGGCAGCCGGCCTGGACGCACGGTCCTGGCGGTTGCCGTGGCCCGACGACACCACGGTCTACGAGCTAGACCAGCCCAGGGTGTTGGAGTTCAAGTCGTCGACGTTGCGCGACCACGGGGCGGAGCCGACGTGCCATCGGGTCGAGGTCCCGGTGGATCTGCGTCAGGGCTGGCCGGAAGCGTTGCAGCAGGCCGGTTTTGACGCCTCGGCGCCCAGCGCGTGGTCAGCTGAGGGGCTGATGCCGTATTTGCCCGCGGCGGCCCAGGACTTGCTGTTCGAGCGGGTGCACGGTCTCGCTGTCCCGGGCAGCCGGGTCGCGGTCGAGGCGCTCGGGCCCAAGTTCATGGACCCCGAATTCCGCGCGAGGCGGCGTGCGCGGATGGATCGGGTCCGGGCGTTGATGGCCAAGGTCGACCCGCAGCGTGAGGTGCCCCGCACCGACGAGCTGTGGTACTTCGAGGAACGTGAAGACGTGGGCGACTGGTTGCGCCGACACGGCTGGGACGTGACGGTGACGCCGTCGCCAGAGCTGATGGCTGGCTACGGCCGCAAGCCTCCGAAAGAGGTCGAGGACGGCGTGCCGCAGAACCTGTTTGTGTCTGCGCAGCGGACGGCGACGTAGCACACCTGCAGAGTTAGGCGGAAGTACTCGCAACACTCAGCGAAATGCGTGAATATCCTTGCCGCCAATCCATTTTGGACATACTGGCGGGAAAGCAGATTTATGTGCGGAGTGGATCTCGACCGGACCGTAACCGAACTATCGACCTGCCAAGCGCATAAATAGCTAGAAGGTCAAGCAGTATGGCCGCAACACTAAACCAAGGGTAGGTGGCCACCCATATGGCTGAGACTATTAACGACGCCAACGCCGCTACGCCGGCAGCCACGGATGCCCAGGACACGTGGAAGAGGAGCATCGCCGCGGTGACCGCGACGATAACTCCGACGACGATGAAGAGCCATCCCCACGATTTGAGGGTGTACAGGCCGAGCACAACGGTGACCAGGGCGGAAATACCCAGCGCGATCCCGGCGGTGAACGGTAGGCGTGAAACGTCGGCCTGCCGTATTTGGTGGTCACTGCCTTGCCGATCTTCAGTCATCTCTAGCCCATGCCGTTCACACAGCGCTACAGCAGCGAAAGCCGTTCGACGTTGCGTCCAACGAACAAACGAGCAACATCAATACCTTCGCTTTGCCGCGCGACCTACCGAGTAACGATCGCTGAGGTACTACCCTCGCCACCCGACGACTAAACAGGTTGAACAGCCGCCTAAAGGCTGCTCTAGCGGCCTGGTCAAGGCTTGCCAGTGCGCTCGCGGTGCTTGCACCCCGGCCAGCAACAGGGCCGGCGCTTGCCTTCTTCCAGCTCCTCTTGGGTCCGGCGAATGCGGCGCTGTCGCGTCTTCTCTTGCTTGGCGTCCTCGACCCAGCAGATGAACTCGTTGCGGGCCAAGGGCGTGATGTCGTTCCAAGCGGCGAGTGCCGTGGAGTTTGCGATCAGCGCATCGCGCAGGTCTGCGGGCAGCTTGTGCACGACCCCACCGGATACTTGTTGGCTCACGGCGGCCAGGATAACCGCTACCGCTTGTACATTCGTGCGACGACAGGCAAGGCCAACGGAGTCGGTATGAAGCGGGAAGAGCCCAGGAAGGTTCGCACGTGCGGCGCGCCCGGCACCACTGATGCGCGGCCACGCTCGGCGGCTTTCAGCGCATCGGCGACGACCCGCTCGGCGGGAACCTGCACGAATGACGGCATCCGGGTCACCAGGAAGTCGGCGTCGTTAGCTGCTTGGAACTCCGTCGGTACCGGTCCGGGGCAGACGGCGGTGACCGTCACACCGCTGTCGGCGACCTCGGCGTGCACCGCCTCCGACAACCACAGCACATACGCCTTGGCGGCGGCGTAGCCGGCGTTGTGCGGGGCCGGCTGGAATCCCGACACGGACGACAGGTTGATGATCGCGCCGCGACCGCGTTCGACCATGCCGGGCAGGTAGCGCAGCATCAGGTCGACGACCGCCTCGACGTCGACACGCAGCATCTGCAGTTCCTTGTCGCGACCTTCGGCGCCGAACTTGGTGTAGATGCCCAGGCCAGCGTTGTTGATCAGGATGTCGACCTCTGCGCCCAGCTCGTCGATGCGTGCGGCCAGCCGGTCGCGGTCCTCCGGGACCGCCAGATCGGTACCCACGGCGACGGCGTGTTTATCGCCGCCCAGTTCCGCGCACAGCTTTTGCAGCCGGTCCTCCCGGCGGGCAGTGACGACGACGCGGTAGCCGCGGGCCACGAGTTGACGGGCGAATTGTTCGCCGATACCTGAGGATGCGCCGGTGACCACGGCGACTGATCCTGCTGATGGTGGTGGAAGTGTCATTGGGTGAGCCTAGGCACCACTAGGGTCCGTCGCAATGGCCCGTGCGTTTAGGAGGTGGTCAACCGCTGGGCCAACCCGCTGGCTCGTAGTGCCCGGCGACCGATAGCCGCCCGCACGGACGCCTCAGACGCCACAACACGCACCTTCCGCTTGGCGCGGGTCACCGCGGTATAGAACAACTCCCGGGTCAACAGCGGTGAATCCTCCTGCGGCAGAAGCACTGTCACTGCGTCGGCTTGGCTGCCCTGCGACTTGTGGATCGTCAACGCATGCATGGTCTCGACGTCGCTGAGTCGACTGGTCGCGAAGTCGATGGTGCCTGCGGCACCGGCGATCACGGCCCGAAGCCCGTCGGGTCCGGCCACCACGACACCGGTGTCGCCGTTGTAGACACGCAACCCGTAGTCGTTCGCCGTCACGATCAGGGGCCGTCCCGCATACCACTCCGACCACGGCGGCTGACCCGTCTCGTCGGAAAGCCACTTCTCCACCTGCCGGTTCCAATACTGCACGCCGTAAGGGCCCTTGCGATGCGCGCACAGCAGCCGATGCTCGTCCAGCGTCGCCAGCGCTTCCTCGGCGGCTCCTAACAACGCCGCCTCGCGCACCCGAAGTGCGTGCGGCACAACGACAGAACGCAAGTGCAAGCTCGGGTCGTCGTCCTCGATTAACTCGATATGCTCGTCGCCCGACCGCAACAACGTCAGCGCGCTATCGGCGTCACCGACCCGGATAGCGTCGGCCAACGCGCCGATCGACTTCCCGAACCGGTGCACGGTCCGCAGCGCCGCCACCCGTACGTCGTCACGGGTCGATAGCCCGTCCACCAAATCGGCCAGCACCGCGCCGGCTTCCACCGAGGCCAGCTGATCGGCGTCGCCGACCAGGATCAGCCGGGCATCCGGGCGCACCGCCTCCAGGAGCCGCGCCATGAGCGTCAGTGACACCATCGACGTCTCGTCGACCACAATCACCTCGTGCGGCAACCGGTTTCCGCGGTGGTGCCGAAATCTCGACGACGACCCCGGCCGCGTGTCCAGTAGCCGGTGCACTGTCATTGCCTGCAGCTCACCCAGCCTTGCCTGATCGACGGCGTCAAGGTTGGCCACCTCAATTGCCACCGCCTCTTGCAGCCGCGCCGCCGCCTTGCCCGTCGGCGCCGCCAACGCAATCCGCGGCCGTGACGACCCCGCGAACTCCGCCTGCTCGGCCAAAAGTGCCAGCAGCCGCGCGACCGTGGTGGTTTTGCCCGTGCCCGGGCCACCGGTCAACACGGTCACGGGCTGTGACAGCGCGATTTTCGCCGCTTGCCGCTGCTCCTCGTACCCAGGCGGGAAAAATCGCTCGAAGGCGGGCACTTCGACTGTCGGCTTGGAAACCAGCAACGCCAGCAGGTCGTCGCACACCTGCTGTTCCTCGCGCCAATACCGGTCCAAGTACAGCAGCCTCTCGTCGTAGAGATGCAGCACCGGCGGGTCGCCGAGCAGCTTGCTTGCCTGCACTGCCGCCAGCCACTCGGCGGGTTCCGGCCACGGAACGTCCTCACCGCCGACGCTCGACGCAACCGTTGACAGGTCGACGCACACCGACCCACCGCGCAGCGCCCGAACTAGGAGCGCCACCGCGAGTGCCACCTGCTCGTCGGGTTCGTTGCCCAGCTCGCAGATGCGGTTCGCGACATGCACGTCGGCGAGGTCCAGCACGCCCGCCTGGTTGAACGTCTGCAGCACACCGGTTGAGCCGATGGCGACTTCGGTCTCTACGACGGTCACGCCGCTCGCCTCCCCGCGTCGAGCAGCTCCGAGAGCGCCACCACCAGCTCGGCCGGCGGGCACCAGCTGAACACCCCGCAGGGATGCCCGTCGAGCACCGGGGTATCAGCACCGCACATGCCGCGCACGAACAGATACAGCACCCCGCCGAGATGCTCGGCCGGGTCATAGCCGGGCTGTCGCCACCGCAGAAACCGGTGCAGCACAACCACATACAACAGCGCCTGCAGCGGATAGTCGGAATGCAACATGGCCTCGGCAAGCCGCGGCTGGCTGTAATCGGCGGCCGTGTCGCCAAGGTGGTTGCTTTTGTAGTCCACCACCAGGTAGCGCGGGTCCGGAAGCCGCAACACCACGTCGATCGAGCCGGCCAGGTACCCGCGCAGCGACTGAGCACCTAACGCTGGCGCGGTCAGCCGGTCGGCGTACGAGGCCAGCGGATCATCGGCGGGCAGATGCCGCCGCAGCAGCTCACCCACATCAGACAACGACACATCGGGTGCAGCAGCGCGCAGATCACCGCCCGCCAACGGGATCTCGAAATCTAACTCTCGCAGTCGGTTTCGCAGACCGATCTGCCGCAATGTCAGCCCGCCCGCTAACGGTCCCAGCGATGTGTCGTGCATCGGCACCAGCGCGGCGGCCAACCCAGCAGCGCCGACGTCGACCGGCCACCACGCCAGGTGCCGTCGCACCTGCTCCGCCAGCTCGGCGGCCAGGTCGGGCACAGAGGGATCCGCAGTCTCGAGTACCGCGTGCACCAGCGATCCGAACGCCGCGCCGGATGGCATCCCGGCCAGCGGTGAGGCCATATCCGAGCCGCCACCAAGCGCGGTGACCACGACGCCTTCCACTTCATCGTCGCGCGTTCCGACCTCGGGCTCGCTTTCCACGCCCACCGGTTCCGCGCCGCGAACGAGCGCCGAATACGAAGTGCGCCGCCAGCTGATGTCGATCGCCCGATGGAAGTGGCGCACCCCGAAATTGGCTGTCTGCGAACCGGGTTCCACCGCGGCAGGGGGAACGACCACCGATTCCTCCACCGACGGCCCGCCTGCGGCCTCCCACTGCTTGAATACCGCCCACGCTTCGTCGTCGGTGATCACCGACTCACACTTGTCCGGCACTTCGGCCTGGCCCTGGCTGCGAGCGCGCAGGAGCCTCGATAACCCTCCATTGACTTCGTATTTGGCTGGTGCCCACCACGCCACCACCTGCGACTGTGCCCGGGTGAGCGCGACATAGGTGGTGCGGATGTTGTCGCGGGCGTCCTCGCGCCGATTCCGATCTTCGGCGAAATTCCGTTCGCCGGTACGATCTTTGCCGCCAATGTAGAGGCACCGATCGTCCGACTCGTCGTGATAGAGCAGGAAGTCATCGCTGCGCACGAAGCGGTTGAACGCAAACGGCAAATACACAATCGGAAACTGCAGACCTTTCGCCACGAACACCGTCATGATCTGCACCGCGGCGGCGTCGCTGTCCAGCCGGCGGTTGTGTTCGGAGATTCGGGTGCGGGTTTCGCACTGGCGGCCTAGCCAATCGCGCAACGCGGGAAGGCTGTAGCGTTCCCGATGCGCGGTCTCGTGCAGCAGCTGCGCGATGTGCGCCAGGTCGGTCATGTGCCGCTCGCCGCCCAGCTGGCTCAGCACCCGCCGGCCCATGCCGGACAGCTGTGCAGCCTCGAAGACCGCCGCGACCCCGCGCTGCCGGGCGTGGTTGGCCCACTCCCGAAGCGTGCCCGCCACCCGATCGGTAAGCGCATCGCCTTCGGCGGCAAGGGTTTGCACCGTCTCGCCGAAGAACATGGTGCACGCGGCGGCGCGCACGACTCCGCTGCGGTGCGGCGCGTCGAATGCTTCCATCAGGCATAGCCAGTCTTTGGCAGCCTGGGACTCGAACACATCGGTGTCGCCGGTGTAGATCGCGGGGATACCGGCATCCGCCAAGGCATCTCGACAGGCGCGGGCATCGTCGTGTCGCTCGACGATCACCGCGATGTCCCCCGCCTTTACCCGACGGCCGTCATAGGTGGCGTCGCTGGCCAGCAGAGCCGCGATGTCGCGGGCCAGATCGGCGGGAATGTGGCGGCGCAACGTGTCGATCCGGATGGTGTCGGTGTCGTCGTAGCCGAGTGCGGGGCGTTTGACGACGCGCAGACGAAATGGTGCGTTGTGCGGCGCGCCGGCCAGCCGGTGCGTGTCGTGGCGGGCGTCGATGTCGCGCACGACGATCTCGGGGTGGCCCAGCGCCGCACCACACAGCACCGTCTGCAGGCTCTTGACGAGCGGCTTGTCGCTGCGCCAGTTGACGCCCAAAGTGTATTGGGCGTCGGCGCTGCGGGCGGCATGCAAGTAGGTGTGGATGTCGCCGCCGCGAAAACCGTAGATGGCTTGCTTGGGATCGCCGATCAGGATCAGCGTCGAGTGCCCGCTGAACGCGCACTCGAGCACTCTCCATTGGATGGGGTCGGTGTCCTGGAACTCGTCGACCAGCACGATCCGCCACCGCTGGCGCATCCGGTCGCGGGCTGGAGAGTCCTCCGCTTCAAGCGCTTTCGCGAGCCGGGTTAGCAGGTCGTCGTAGCCGAGGATGCGCAGCCGTCGCTTGCGGTGCTCGAGTTCCGTTTTTACGTCGTCGGCGAACCGCAACCGGGTTCCTGCCGTGCTGTCCGGGTCGGGATCGCGAGGACGGAGTTGCGAGCATGGGTCGTTCACGACAGCACGAGCCAACTCGAGCGCCTGCCTATAAGTAAGTACCGGATCGTCTTCCTGACGCCCGAACTGCGCCAGGTACAGGTCGTCGACGATCTCAGTGACCAGGTCGTCGAGGCTTTCCTGCAGCGTGGCGTCTGTGCCGCTATCGGCCACTACGCCAAGCGATTTCAGTACCCGGCCGCAGAACTCATGGGTGGTGGCGATAGTAGCGGCGTCGAAGTTGGCCAGCGCGTCACGCAGCCGTCCGCGTCGGACATCGCGGTCAGCGTCGCTCCCAGTCGCCAGATGCTGCACCAGATCGCTGCCCGGCGGCACCCGACCGTCCAATGCGGCCAGCCCTTCGACGATCTGGCTGCGGACCCGTTCGCGTAGCTCGCGGCTGGCGTTGCGGTTGAACGTGATCAGCAGCATCTCGTCGAGCGTTGTCCTAGTCTCGGCGAGGTAGCGCGTCACCAGCCCGGCCAGCGCGAACGTCTTGCCGGTGCCGGCGCTGGCCTCCAGCACCGTGGTGGAGCCCTCGTTCGGCAGCGGACCCAACAAGTCGAAGCGATCCATCAGCCGGCCTTGCCTTCGACGGCCAGCACCGGCAGCCACAGCCGGGAAGCCAACGCGCCCAATCGGCTTTCTTCGCCGGATACTTCCTCACCCGGGCGGGATGGACCCAGCAGCACCTCGAACGGCGCCTTGTATCCCCACACTCGCACGTGTGCGCGCTCGCAGTCCTCGCCGTCGTGGAAGTTGTTGCTCTCCCACTTGCTGCGCGCGTATTTCTCCGGGTCCTTGCCCTTGTGGCGCCTCTCCGCCCACGCGTAGGACGTCTTGAGTGGCAGCGGCAACGGCTCGCGGCGGCCGGCGTCGAAGAGCTGCACCAGATCAGTGAGCACAGCCGAGGCATCGGTCGGTGTCTGCAAGCAGCACACCTCGATGGTGTCTTTCGGGCCGCGCCCCACGTAGACGGCGGTCCAGTCGCGGTTCGGATTGGCCGCGGTCAATGCGACCAACGAGATCCACGCCTGCAGTTTGTGTTTGGGCGCGATCCGCGAGTAGGTGACCTGGACGATCCGGTTGTCGAACACCCGATCCACTGTGCCGGTGAGGCGGCGGCCCTCACCGATATCAATCGCGACGTCGTGCGCCATAGAGTCGACCTGCTGGTAGCTCCGAGCGGTGACCGCCAACTGCGCGGCCCTGTCGCGAATCTGCTTGGCTTTGCGCCAGCCCAGCCGCTCAGGCGGCAAAGTGCCCCGCCGCCACTCGAATTGGGCCGCGGTGTCGGCATCCATGCCGCGCAGCATGTCGTGCAGCATCCGGTCGCCGACCGTCCATTCCTCCAGCGGGTCGACTTCGACCGGCATGGCGTCTTCGACCGTGTCGACGTCCCACGGCAGCGTGTAATCCAGCGCGCGGAAGAACCCCTTGACCGGGTCTTTGAAGAACTCCAGCAGATCGGCAAGGGCCACGTCGTCGCTAGGCGGCGCGGGCAGCGGATCTGTAATGAACGACCCTGGGACACAACGTTCCCCGGTAGCAGCTTGCGCCGCGGTCAGCGCAGTCGGATCGAACGTGAACGGCCTGCCCGGCACCAGCGCTCCAGGGGTGACGTTGCGGCGGTCGAACGGCTGCAGCGGATGCCTGACCAGGATCTGGTCACGCACCGGCTGCGTCGTGGTCTGATCAAGCGTGTCGAGCAACTCCGCCAGCGGCACCGAGGGCGGACGCTCGTGACCGGAGTGCTCGTCGGCGCCGGTGTAAGTGATCACCAGCGTCTCAGTGGCCGCGCAGATCGCGTCGAGCAGCAATTGCCGGTCCTCGGAACGGATATCGCGCTCACCGGTCATCGGACAGCGCGCCAGCACGTCGTCGCCGTCCTGGGCGTTGAGCCGCGGAAACACCCCGTCGTCGAGCCCGACCAGGCACACCACCCGGTGCGGCACTGAACGCATCGGCACCATCGTGCACACCGTCAGCGTCCCGGTGCGGAAGTTCGCCCGCGTCGGTCGTCCCGCCAAATGACCGCTCAGCAGTGCGCGGATGTCGGGCAGCCGCAGCAGCGTCGACGCACGAGAACCCGCCTGCGCCAAGACATCTGCGAATTCGCGCTGCAGCTGGGCCTGTTGCCAAGCATCGTCGCTGCGGGTCAGCATGTCGATGCCCTGACTCAGGGCGTCCAACCATTCCGTCAACGGCTTTGCACCGCTGAGTCGTTCGACGACGCGCTGCAGACGATCGACATATTCGGCCAGCCGCCCGGTCAGCCCTACCTTGTTGCTGCCGACGTCATCGAGCGGGAGCGCGGTGCCCAGCCACGCCTGCGAGTCATCGGACATCGCCACCCCGGTCAGGATGCGGTCGAGGCCGAAGCGCCACGTGTTGTGCACTATGTGGTCCAGGCCGTACGGCTGGCGGTGTTGCGGGTCGAAGCCCCAGCGGATGTTGGATTGGCGCACCCACTCGGTGATCTGGTCGAGGTCGTCGTCGCTGAACCGGAATCGGGCGCGCACCGGCGGCGCCTGGGCGAGGTCGAGCACCTGGCTGGCGGTGGCCCGAGTCCCCGCGATGCCGAGCAGTTCGGCGCCGACCGCGAGCAGCGGGTTGGTCTGGGTCAGCGCCCGGTCGGCCAACCTGACCCGTAAGCGGTGTGCTGGGTGGCTGTCACCGGCGACGTCACCGAGCCCGAAGCCGGCGACGATCAGCGGCGCATAGGTTTCGATGTCGGGACACATCACGACGATGTCGCGCGGCTCCAGCGTCGGGTCGTCGTCCAGCAGGCCGAGCAGCACCTCACGCAGCACGTCGATCTGCCGCGCCGGACCGTGACAGGCATGCACCTGCACCGAGCGGTCCTCCTCGTCCAAAGTGCGATCCTCGCGCCGCACCGCGTTGGCGGCGATGTCTGATTGCAACCAAGCCAGCAACGTATCGGACCGCGTTGTGACGCAAATGAATTCGTCGGACGCGACATCGGCCGGCAGCGCCCGCTGCAGCTCACGCAGGTCACGGCCCAGGGTTTCCAGAAGGGGGTGCCTCGCACAGCGCCGGCTGGTGTCCTCGTCGCGCGGCACCGCGCCGTGCACGCCGGCCAGCGCCTGCCACAGGTCGTCGCTGGGATGCGGCAGCCACAGGTGCAGCTCGTGGTGGGTGGCCAGCGCGTCGAGCAGCTCTACCTCGGTGCAGGCCAGCCGGGTATGCCCGAACAGCGACAGCCGCTCCGGCAGCTCCGCCGGGCCTTCCCGCAGCCGGGCCACGGTCTTTTGGTGGCGGATATGCGGGGGATCGGCCGGCACCCGTGCCACCAGGGCCCGCCACAGCTCCGGTTGCCAGGCCAAGTCGGCATCTAAGTCCGGTGCGTGACCGTCCAGCCAGTCGACCAGCAGCTGCGGACGCTGCCGGGCATACGATGCGAACAGGCCGGCCAGCCGTCGCGCCACCGAATACCGTCGGCCCCGTCGCAGCTCGGCCTCAGTGTCGGTGTCGAAGTGGCCCAAGTGTTTTGCCAGGGTTCGGCACCACGGCTCGTCCAACGAGCAGTCGATGACCTCCAGCAACGGCCACGTCATCGCCTCCGGTGACCACGGGTCGTCGTCGACCGTGCCTGTGACCTCGGCAATCAGTGAACCCGGGCTGCGAAACGCGACGCCGGCGCATACTCCGTCGCCACCGCGGGTACAGCCCAGCACATGGGACAACCGCTGGCTCAGCCATCGCTCCACGCCACGGGCCGGGACCAACACCAGCTCTTCGGCCAACGGGTCCGACAGCGGGTTGGCCAGCAACGCGCCGAGCCCGTTGGCCAGTAGATCGGTGCGCTCGGCACGGTGGAGATGAAGCGCCATAGCGGTGCCACCATAAAACGGCGCACTGACATCGATGGCTGCTTCGCGGTGATGTCAGGGTCGCGTTGGATAGCGAGGCCGAACATGGCCAGGAGGGGGGAGCATGACCAGCCAGACAGCGTCGCCACGGCTGACGCAAACGTTCGTCGAGGCATTGCAATACGCGGCGGAAAAGCACGCCACCCAGACCCGCAAGGGCAGCGGCACTCCGTATCTCGGGCATCTGTTGTCGGTGGCGGGCTTAGTGATCGAGGCCGACGGCGCCGAGACGCAGGCCATCGCCGCGTTGCTGCACGACGCCGTCGAAGACCAGGGGGGTCAAGCGACGCTGGATGAGATTCGGGAGAAGTTCGGCCCTGACGTCGCGTTGATCGTCTCCGAATGCAGCGACACTTTTCAGACACCGAAGCCGCCCTGGCGTGAGCGCAAGGAGAACTACATCCGCTGCCTGCGCGACGCCTCCGAAGAAGCCATCCTCGTGTCGCTGGCCGACAAGCTGCACAACGCCCGCGCGATTCTGCGTGACTTCCGCGACCTGGGCGACGAGCTGTGGGAACGGTTTAAGGTTCACGACCCGCAGCAGCACCTGTGGTACTACCGGTCGTTGCTGGAGGTTTACAGCGACCGCATCGACAACTGGATGGTCGACGAGCTACGCGACGTGATCGACACGCTGGAGCGGGAGGTCGCCGCCGAACCGGCAATATCATGACGCGGGGGCGCAGATGAGAGGACGAGATGGAGACCTGGGATGCCATTTGTGCCCGGCGCAACGTGCGACAGTACCGGCCAGAGCCGATATCCGAAGCCGACCTGAACCGCATCGCCGAGGCCGGATGGCGGGCACCGTCGGCGAAGAACCGCCAGCCGTGGGACTTCGTCATCGTCACGGATCGGGGCCAGCTGCAGGATTTGTCGACGGTGTGGCAGGGCGCCGGTCATATCGCGTCTGCTGCGGCCGCGATCGCATTGGTCATCCCCGTACCGCCGAGTGATCGCCGCAAGCTGACCGACCAATACGACGTCGGCCAGGCGACGATGGCGATGATGCTCGCGGCCACCGATCTTGGGATCGGCACCGGGCATTCGTCGGTGGGAGACCAGGACAGAGCACGCCAGATTCTCGGCGTCCCGCATGACTACCTGGTGGCGTACCTGCTCGGTATCGGATATCCCGCTGATCGCCCGCTCACCCCGATCCGCAAACCGAACCGGCGGCCCTTCGAAGAGGTCGTCCATCACGGACATTGGTGACCTAGTGGCGCACAGCGCAGCCGCCACACGCAAAGCCGACTACGGGATCGACGGGGCATTCCATACCCTGTCGGCACGGGCGCAAGGCGTGGGCGTCGTCGTCGAAGCCGGCGCGCTGCTGCTGTGGGCCGCGGTCAGTTTGGTCCGCGGTAAACGGGTAGCCGCTGCGCTGGCGGGCACGGGCGGCGTTGGGATGCTCGCCAGCGCTGCCGTCTATCTGCACGCCACCCGCGTGGGCAAATTCGCAGTGTGGGACGAGATTCTCCACGAGCTGCGTCTGCAGGGTGACGAAACGCTGCTCGACCTGGGGTGCGGACGCGGCGCGGTGCTGCTGGCGGCGGCCAAGCGGCTGCCGCGTGGACGAGCGATCGGCGTTGATCTGTGGCGCGCCGACCAGACCGACAACTCGCCGTCGGCCACGATGGCCAATGCAGAGCTGGAGAACGTCGCCGACCGCGTCGAGGTGCGCACCGCCGACATGACCGCGCTGCCATTCGCCGACGAAAGCTTCGACGTTGTGGTGAGCAGCCTTGCCGTCCATAACATTCCGAGCCGCGACGGCCGCCGTCTTGCTCTGATCGAAGCGGTTCGGGTGCTGCGCCCGGGTGGGCGGCTCGCCATCGCGGACTTGTGGGAAACCCGCCAGCACGCTCAGCAGTTGCGCGAACTCGGCTGGCGCGATGTGCGACGGCGCAACCTCGGCTGGCGCATGTGGTACGGCGGTCCGTGGGTGTCGACGCGGTTGGTGACGGCGACCAAGCCGGCGTGAGCTGACGGTGCAATGCTGGGTTCCATGACCAGAAACGAGATCACCGAACAGATCGTCGTCGCCCGCGTGCAAAAGGGGCTCACCTGGCAGGAGTTGGCCGACGCCATCGAAAAGCCGGTCGTGTGGACCACGTCGGCACTTCTGGGCCAGCATCCGATCCCGGTTGAGCTGGCCAAGGTGCTCGTGGAAATGCTGGGCCTTGACGAGGCGGCGGTGCCGGTGCTGGCCGCAACGCCGATGCGCGGCGGGTTGCCCACGGCAGTGCCCACCGACCCGACCATCTACCGCTTCTACGAAGCCCTGCAGGTGTACGGGCCCGCGATCAAGGAACTGATCCACGAGCAGTTCGGCGACGGGATCATGAGCGCCATCAACTTCAGCGTCGACCTGCAGAAGAAACCACACCCGTCGGGCGACCGCGTCGTGGTGACATTCGACGGCAAATTCCTTCCTTACGAATGGGTATCCACCGAACGGTAAACCATTCCAACCGGCACGACCGGAGCGACGTGACCGCTAATCGCGCGTAGGCGGGCACATTGACTAATGCCCAGATGACGTCACCTCGCTCCTCAGCTCCGGGCTTTTGGGTTTGCGAGATAGGAAGGCAGCCATGGCAAACGATCGATCCAGGGACCAGGAGCCGAAAGAGGTCGACCTCGTCCTCTCCGGTGGCGGGGTCAAATTCATCGGCCTGGTAGGAGCCGTCGTCGCCCTCATGGACGCCGGATATTCGATCCAGAGGGTGTCCGGTGTATCGGCCGGCTCGGTGGTCGGGGCGATCTTGGCGGCCGCGTCCAAGGGTGACCAGTTGACGAGCGACGAGGTCAAAGAGCTCGCGCTGTCGGTGCCACTCCGCAAATGGCGCGACGCCGGGCCGCTTCCGGTCGTCGGTCCCACCTGGGGGATGCTGTCAGGCAGCGGCCTTTACCGGGGTGACTTCGCCTACAACTGGATTCGCAGCGAGCTGAAGAACCTGGGCGTCACCACGTTCGGCGACTTGGCTTTCGACGACGAGTACGTGCTCACGGAGCGCCGCTACAAGCTGGCGGTCACCGTCGCCGACCTGACGATAAGCCAGCTGGTCCGCCTGCCCTGGGATTACCAGCGTGTCTACGGGCTGGACCCTGACGAGCAGCTGGTCGCCGACGCGGTTCGCGCCTCGATGGCCATTCCGTTCTTCTACCGACCGGCCAAACTGACCAGCGCCGACGGGCGGACCTCCACGCTGGTCGACGGTGGCATGCTGTCGAACTTTCCGATCGACTCCTTCGATCGGCCCGACGGCAAACGGCCGCGTTGGCCGACCATCGGAATCACCGTGATCCCGACGCTTACCGGCGGCATCACCGAAGTGCTCCCGGCGTTGCGGCCACTGCGTTTCCTCGGACCGCCATCACTGTTGGAAAGCCTGATCACGACGTTGCTGGTCGGCCACGACCAGGCGTACCTCAATCTGCCCTGGGTACGTGCCCGAGCGATCGAGGTGCCCACGTCGGACGTTGGCATCCTCGACTTCGGTGTCTCGAGAGAAAGCCTTGAAGCGCTCTACGACAAGGGCTACGAGGTAGCGCAGGAGTTTCTGTCGACCTGGGATTGGCCGGCATATCTGAAACGCTTCCGCTCCGCTGATGACGGCGCAGGCGTCGTCGCGCAGGTGAAGTGACACGGCGAATCGGGCATGCCACACTTGCCGCCGGGAGGAGGCGAGGGCTAACGGCAGGAGGCGAGGGCTCAGGACAGGAGGCGAGGGCTCAGCTGGTCAGCACTTGCGGCGAGAGCTCCTTGAGCATGGCGTTGGCCCAACGCATTTGGCGCAGCGTCTCTGGGTGGCAGCGCTTGGTCAGGCTCAGGAGTTCCTCGTCTTTCGTGGCCTGGGCGACCTGACCCAGCAGCTCCCAATCCACCGACACCCCTGCGGCCAGTTTGTGGATGCGCCGCAGATCCGCGACCAGCAACAGCCCCGGTTCCGGGCGGTGACGCAGCATGCCGCTGGTGCGGGTCTGCAGAAAACCGGTGGCCGCTCCGGTCCGCGGGCGCGCCGACAGCCGCAGCCCGTAGTGGCGGCCCTGCTCGGCCAGCTCCCGCACGTGCGCCTGCGACCAGCCGGCCAAGTCGCGCGCCAGGTGATAGATGTTTTGGTCGCTGTGATGTCGCGCGGCCACCACATTCAACTCGTGGGCCAGTTTGCGTTCTGAGCGGTGCAATTCGCGAAGCGCCAGTTTGATTTTCATGACTGCCCTCCGGTCGCCGCGAGTTCAGCCGCCGTGGCCGCCGGGCCGCCCGTCGTGGTGGGCACGTGGCCGTCGACCGGAGCCGACGCGGTCGTGGTCGGCGCACGGTCGACGACACCGTCGTCGCGGCCGAGGCGGCGCAGTTGTGCGGCGGCCGTCTTGAAGATCGGCTGCTTGGACGCGGGATCCCAGTCGGTGATCGTGAGTTCGTTGCCGGCGCGGTGATGACCTCGACTGTCGTCGGCGTCCCAGTAGCCGTAGTGGAACGGCAAGAACAACACGCCGTGGCGGATGCCGCAGATGCGTGCTGCGCAGGTGACGCTGCCGCGAGGCGTGCTCACCTCGACCGCGTCACCTTCGGCGATCCCGAGACGACGGGCGTCGCGTTCGGAGACCTCCACCCACACTTCAGGTGCGGCGTCTTGAAGTTGCGGTGCCCGAGCCGTTTTGGTGCGGGTGTGGAAGTGATACAGAGTGCGCCCGGTGATCAGCGCGAACGGGTAGTCGGAGCTGGGCACCTCGTGCGGCGGCAGGTATTGGGCCGCCTTGATGATCGCCCTGCCATAGGCATTCATGGCCCGGTATTCGTCGGGCTCCATCGGCGCCCCGGTCACCAGGTCTCGGGTGAACGTCTCGCAGTAATTCGGGTGCGCCCAGAACTTGGCGTCCGTGTACAGCCGTTCGGCTCCGTCGGGATGTTCTGCGTTGCAAGGCCATTGGATTCCGCTGCCGCCGCGCAGCTTGTCATAGCTCAGGCCGGTGTAGTCGCAGGGCCGGCCTTCGCTGCACTTCTTCCACGCCTCGAACGCCGACTCCGGATCGGTCCACGCCGGCAGCGGCTGGCCGTCCTTGTCGCGGAAGTCCATCCGTCGGGCATAGTCGAGAAAGATGTCGAGGTCAGGACGCGCCGAACCGGGTGGGTCGACGGCCTTTTCGGACAGGTGCACGGTGCGGTCGGCGTTGGTGAAGGTGCCGGTCTTCTCGGCCCACGCCGCAGCGGGCAGCACCACGTCGGCCAGCTCTGCGGTCTCCGTCATGAAGATGTCCTGCACCACCAGGAACAGACGATCCTGGGACAGGATGTCGCGGATCCGCGCCAGCTCCGGCAGCGACACCGCCGGATTGGTTCCCGTGACCCATAGCATCTGCAGCGTGCCTTCTTCGGCGAAGCGGAACATCTGCATCGCGTGCGTCGGCGGCCCGTAATGCGGAATCTGTTTGGGCTCAATGTTCCACACCCGGGCCAGATCGGCGACGTGGTCGTCGTTGGCCCAGTTACGAAAGCCCGGCAAGTCCCCGTCGGCGCCGCATTCCCGGGTGTTTTCCGCGGTGGGCTGCCCGTTCATCTGCAGCACACCGCAGCCCGGCTTGCCGAGCATGCCCCGGATCAGATGGATGTTGTTGACCTGCACGCTGGCCGCGGTGGCTTGGTGGGATTGGTAAAAGCCTTGCAGCACAGTCGACATCAACCGCTCAGCGGTGCCGATCACTTGCGCTGCGCGCCGAATGTCGTCGGCGGCGACGCGGCAAATCGCGGCGACCCGCTCCGGCGGGTACTCGTCGACTCGCTTGCGCAGCTCGTCGAAACCGATTGTGTGCGCGTCGATGTAGTCGTGATCCACCCAATCATGCGCGATGATCTCGTGCAGCAGACCGTTCATCAACGCGACATTGGTTCCCGGCAGCGGCGCCAAATGCACTGTGGCTTGCCGGGCCACTGGAGTAAGCCGCGGGTCCACGCACACGATCGCAGGCGGCTGGTCGCCGGCCAGCCGGTCGAGCATGCGCGCCCACAGCACCGTCTGCGTTTCGGCGACGTTGTGGCCGAACAACGCGATCACGTCGGCGTGGTCGACATCGGTGTAGGAACCTGGCTGGCCGTCGCAGGCGAACGACTCCTTGAGCGCCGCTGCGGCCGTCGCCGTACACAGCCGGGTGTTGCCGTCGAGGTGGTTGGTGCCGATCGCGCCGCGGGCGATGATGGTCTGGGTGTAGTACTCCTCCAGGAACAGCTGCCCGGTGGTGTAGAAACCGATCGCGCTGGGCCCGTGACCGTCCAGCAGCTCGCGGCTGCGGGCCACGATGCGGTCCATGGCCGTGTCCCAGTCGGTCGACTGCAACTTCCCATTGACCCGCACCAGCGGAGTGGTGAGCCGATCGGCGGATGCGTTGGCCTGCCAGCCGAATAAGTCCTTGGGGTCCAGGCGCCCGTGGTTGACCCGATCGATGCCGCGACCGCGGACACCGACGATCCGGCCGTCTTTGACCGCAATGTCCAGGCCGTCGCCGTTGGAGTGCAACACCGCCGCCGACTGCACCCACCGGTCCACCGAGTCCGGGGTGATCCCGTCGGCGAGATAACAGTCGATTCGCTGCGGCCACTCGGTGCCCGGCGCGTACGGGGTGCGCGACCCCCACGGTTCCGCGATCCGGTCTACTGCCCCCACGCCGGGATGCGTACCCCGACCTGGGAAAACGAAACCTGCGCCGGCTACAGCCCGAACTCGGCTGCCATGCCGTCGATCCCGGCCCGGATGGCCTGGAGTGTCTCGGCGCGGGTCCGCAACTTGCTCGCGGCATGCGCCTGCTGGCTAAGTGTCGCGAATTCGCGGGCGGCTTCTTCGGCGCGGGAACGCACCACGTCGGGCAGCACGATCTCGTCGATCCAACCGGCCGCGATCGCGGTCTCCCCGAAGAACGTCTTGGCCAGACCGACCGCCTGCTGATACGCCGACGGCGTCAGCCGAAGCTTCATGATCTCCAGCGCCGGGTACGGGATCGTCATCCCGATCGCCACCTCGTTAGCCTGAATGTTGTACGCGGGCGCGGCAATTCGATGATCTCCGCTGGAGAGCAGAAACGCGCCCATCGCGA
>NZ_DASRBZ010000488.1:0-4497 GCF_035653355.1 Mycobacterium sp.
GCACCGCGTGCGGGCCGTAGACCTCGACCGCGCGCCCAGCGGCCGCGATGATGTCGAGCTCCCGCCTGGCCAGCTCGGAAAGTTGGGCGCGGTCGCTGAGCAGCGGCCGCCGGGTGCCGAGTTCGCCGGCCAGCAGCGCCACCCGCTGGTCTTCTGGCAGCGACGAGTAGTCCGGGTCCACCCCGGCCCATGCCAGCAGCTCGGCAACGACTTCTTCGTGACCGTCGGAGTTCTGCCGCAGGTCCAGGCCGCACAGGTGAAAACCGAAGACATGCACGGATTCTCGCAACGCGGCCAGCCGGTGTTCAGCGAGCAGCGCGCTGCCGTGGCGGCGCAGCGAGGCATCGATGGTGTCGAGATCGGCCCGCAACTGCCCCGGTGTCATGTACCGGGGCAGGGCCAGGTCGAGCTGCTGGGCCGGCTGGCGATCGAGGATCGCGGCCGCGGTCGAGGTGAGCCGGGCGCGGATCACCCGCAACGCCCGCCGGTAGGGTTCGTCGGCGCGGGCCGGTTCGTGGCAGGCGTCGGAGAGCGCGGCCAGTTCGGAAGTGACCGTGACCAGCCGCGCCGACATCGACAGCTCCTCTTCCAGCGCGGTCAGCTCCGCGAAGTAGTGCGCCAGCGCGGTGTAGGCCGCGCTGGCGGTGGCCAGCCGCACCACGTCGGCGGTCACGTTCGGGTTGCCGTCGCGGTCACCGCCGATCCAGGACCCCGGCCGCAGGATGGGCTCGCAGAGCAGGTTTGCGTCCGGCCACCGAGCGCGCAACTGCTCCCGCACTTCGGCGTTGATCTTCGGGATGACGTCGAAAAAGGCGGCCGGGTAGTAGCGCAGCCCGACTTCGATCTCGTCGGAGATCTGCAGCCGCGACAGTCGGACCAGCGCGGTCTGCCACAGCGTCAGCACCTGGCGACGCAACTCCGGTTCGATGGCGCGGCCGTCGTCGGTCTCGGTGCGTCCTGAAGCGCGCAGCCGCATCAACTCGGTGATCCGGTGCTGCGTGGCGAAGACGGTGCGACGCCGCGTCTCGGTCGGGTGCGCGGTGATGACCGGCGAGACCAATGCGTCGGCCAGGGCTGCGGCCACTGTGGCCGAGTCGATGTCGGCGGCATCGAGTTTGCGATACGTGGCGGCGAGGCTGCTGTCCTGCGGCGGCTCACCGGCGGCGATGTGGATGGCGCGGCGCCGCTCACGGTGAATGTCTTCCGCCACATTGGCCAGCAGCGCGAAGTGAGTGAAGGCCCGGATCACCGGGATGGCCAGGTGGATGTCGAGACCTGAGAACATTCGGGCCAGGTCGGCGCGCTCGATCTCCGAGCGTCGCAGCCGAAACGACTCCACCCGGGCACGCTCGACGAGTTCGAACACCTCGTCGCCGTTCTGCTCGCGAACGGTGTCGCCGAGTATCGCGCCGAGCAGCCGGATGTCCTCGCGCATCGGCTCGGTGGCTTCCCGGCCCACCCGCGTGCGTTGGACGGCGCCGACCGGCTCCAGCCCAGCGTCGGAGACCCCAGCCATGCGTCCCAGTGTGACGCCGACTGCCCGCGCTCGCCTGTTTAGCGGTACTTGATCATCAGGGCCATCCCGATGATGGACACCAGCCAGATGCCGGTGACGAATAGGGTCAACCGGTCCAGGTTTTTCTCGACGACCGTCGACCCGGACAGGCTGGATTGCACGCCGCCGCCGAACAGTGTCGAAAGGCCCCCACCCTTGGCGCGATGCAATAGCACCAGGAGCACCACCAGCACGCTGGTGATCACCAGGATGATTTGCAGGGCCAACTCCATGGCCGCCACCTTACCGGGTGGAGCCCCCGAGAGGACCGCGGCCTGGGCGAACGGCGGCCGGTCGGTCTGGCAGTAACCTGGTCAGCGCCGTTCGGGTGCCACCGCCTCGGCCAGTTCGGCAGGAACCCCGGGCAGCCGGGCGATCGTGTCCAGCAGGGCGTGGGCGCAGACATCACCCAGCAATCCGGCGTCGATTACGGGGTCTGTGATCCGCTGCCGGCACACCTCGAACGTGAATGCCAGCCATCCCGCCACACTCATTCGCAGTGCTCGCGCCATGGAGCCGTCCAAACCCTGCTCCCGGCCCGGCACCACCTCGGTGATCAGGGCCATGATTCGCGGCATCTGCCGGTCGATGACCACTTCTTCGATCGCCAGCAGCAGCGGGTCGGCGCGACTCACACCGAGGTAGGCGGCCCACACGCTGTTGGGATGGCGTTCGTGATAGTCCAGGCAGGCGAGCACGGCGGTGCGAACACTTTGGAATAGCCTCTGGTGCGGTCCCCGCGAAAGGCTGGTGGCTTCGAACAAGCGCTCAGCCTCGGCGTCGACTACCGCGTCGAAGAACGCTCGCTTATCCGGGAAGTAGTGGTACATCAGAGCGCGAGATACGCCCGCGCACTCGGCAACCTCGTCGATGCGCACCTCGTCGTAAGGTCTTCGCCCGAACATCTCAGCGCCCCAGGCAAGCAGCTCGGCACGCCGGTGGTCGGGCGACAGACGGCGTCTACCCTCCCCCATAATTCCTCCCCCTTAATATAAGCTACTTATCTACCAGGCTAGGCTTCCGACTTGCCTGTCTTTGTGGTGCATAGGGAATTCATAGGAATTCCGCGCTGTGTGCATAGGCATTTGATATAGGTCAGGTGCGAATGGAGCGGGACTCGCAAAACAGAGAGCACATCGTTGCGGCACTGCATGCTGCGGCACGGCTGCGGGTGCGTCACCTGGCCCATGGCCAAAGCCTGACGTCGAGCTCGGTTCTGGCGCGGCTGGCCGACGATGGTCCGACTCGGCTGACCGTGTTGGCGGACGCCAGTGGTGTCAGTCAGCCGGCGATGACGCAACTGGTTGCGCGATTGGAGCGCGAAGGCTTGGTTGCTCGCCTTCCCGACCCCGAGGACCGGCGTGCCACCCTGGTCGAGATCTCGGGTCGCGGGCGGACCTTCCTGTCGGAGCTGAGGAAGTCGCTCGACGACCGCCTTGTCGGGCTGCTGAAAACACTCTCCGCCGACGATGAGGCGACGTTGGCGTTAGCGATGCGCGTTGCCTTGCCCCGCATCCAGCAGTTGATCGAAGAGGCCGCGCAGCAACCGCGTTCGGCGCGGGAGCCCACGCCGTTGATGAGCTGACTACGCAGCCCGGCGACGCCTACGGCAGCGGCCCCCCGGCGGCGATGGCGCACAGCTTCGCATACTCCTCCCCGTCTAACGAGGCACCGCCGACCAGGGCCCCGTCGACGTCGTCGCACGCGATGATGTCGCCGATGTTCTTGGCGTTGACCGACCCGCCGTAGAGTACCCGCACGGTATCGGCGATCGGCGGTGACGCCAGCGCACCCAGTTCCTTGCGAATCGCCGCGCACACCTCCTGCGCGTCGGCGGCGCTGGCCACCCGCCCGGTCCCGATGGCCCACACCGGCTCGTAGGCGATGACAACCGTGCCGATCTGGTCGGCCGAAAGCCCCGCGAGCGAACCGCGCAGCTGCTCGACGTTGTGGCTCACGTGGTCGCCAGCTTCACGCACCTCAAGGTGTTCGCCGATGCACACGATGGGTATGAGCCCGTGCTTGAGCGCGGCGGCGGCTTTGGCGGCCACCAGCGCGTCGTCCTCGTTGTGGTAGGTGCGCCGCTCGGAGTGCCCGACGACGACGTAGGTGCACCCCAGTTTGGCGAGGAACGCGCCGCTGATGTCGCCGGTGTAGGCGCCGGAGTCGTGTGGCGACAGGTCCTGGCCGCCGTAGGTGAGCCGTAGTTTGTCGCCGTCGACCAGGGTCTGCACGCTGCGGAGGTCGGTGAATGGCGGCAGCACCGCGACGTCGACCTTGTCGTAGTACTTGTCCGGCAGCGAGAACGCGATCTTTTGCACCAGCGCGATTGCCTCGAAGTGGTTGAGGTTCATCTTCCAATTGCCGGCGATCAGCGGCTTGCGGCTCATCGGGCTCCTTCGCGTCAGGTGTTCAACACCGCTAGGCCGGGCAGTTCTTTGCCCTCGAGGTATTCCAGCGACGCGCCGCCGCCGGTGGAGATGTGCGACACCGCGCCCTCGGGAAGATTAAGCCCGCGCACCGCGGCCGCCGAGTCACCGCCGCCGACCACGCTGAAGGCACCCTTGGCGGTTGCGGCGACGATCGCTTCGGCCACGCCTTTGGTGCCTGCGGCGAACGCGGGGAACTCGAACACCCCCATCGGGCCGTTCCAGAAGATTGTCCTGGCGTTGGAAAGCAGCGTGGTGAACCGGGTGACGGACCCGGGTCCGATGTCCAGCCCCATTTGGTCGTCCGGAATGGCATCGGCTGCCACGACTTTCGATGGGGAATCGGCGGCGAATCTATCGGCCACGACGATGTCCACGGGCAGGCGGATCACGTCGGCGTAGGTTTCGCACAGCCTGCGACAAGTATCGACCATTTCGGGCTGCACCAGCGACGTACCGACTGAAAGTCCATGGGCGGCAAGGAATGTGAAGCACATGCCGCCGCCGATCACG
>NZ_DASRBZ010000489.1:0-3037 GCF_035653355.1 Mycobacterium sp.
TCAGAGGTGACACCGTGACCGGCACCGCGTCGGAGGCCCAGCAGGTGTTCGACAAGCTGGAAGCTGTCGGGGTTGACCTGACCGACGTGTTCATCGTGCTGGAAAACGAAGGCGTGGAGAAGTTCGAGGAGTCCTGGACCGAGCTGCTCAAGGAGACGCAGGCTCAGCTGGACGCCGCTGCCAAATGAGCCAAGCCGGCACCCAATCCATCCGGGGGCCCAGCGCCAGACAATGGCAAAACCCGTTGCGGGACAAGCGCGATAAGCGGCTGCCCCGGATCGCCGCCCCGTGTGGCATGGTGATTTTCGGGGTCACCGGCGATTTGGCCCGCAAGAAGGTGATGCCGGCCATCTACGATCTGGCCAATCGTGGCCTGCTGCCACCGACTTTCGCGTTGGTCGGCTTCGCGCGCCGCGACTGGGATCATGAGGATTTCGGTCAGGTGGTGTACGAGTCTGTCAAACAGCATGCCCGCACACCGTTTCGGCAAGTGGTGTGGGATCGTCTGGCCGATGGATTCCGTTTTGTGCCAGGCACCTTCGACGATGAGCAGGCCTTCGCCAGGCTGGCCGAGTGCCTGGACAAGCTCGACGCCGAGCGCGGCACTGGCGGCAACCACGCGTTCTATCTGGCCATCCCGCCGAGGTCCTTTCCGGTGGTGTGCGAGCAGCTGCACACGTCAGGGCTGGCCCGTCCCCAGAACGGGCGATGGAGCCGAGTGGTCATCGAGAAACCGTTCGGCCACAACCTCGACAGCGCGCGTGAGCTCAACAAGGTGGTCAACAGCGTCTTTCCCGAGGAGTCGGTATTCCGCATCGACCACTACCTCGGCAAGGAGACCGTCCAGAACATCCTGGCGTTGCGGTTCGCCAACCAACTGTTCGACCCGATCTGGAATGCGCACTACGTCGACCATGTGCAGATCACCATGGCCGAAGACATCGGGCTGGGCGGACGAGCCGGCTACTACGACGGTATCGGCGCGGCCCGCGACGTGATCCAGAACCACCTCATGCAGCTGCTGGCGCTGACAGCAATGGAAGAGCCGGTGAGCTTTCAGCCGTCGGAGTTGCAGGCCGAGAAAATCAAGGTGCTTTCAGCGACGCACCTTGCCGAGCCGCTCGACGAGACCACCAGCCGCGGCCAGTACACCGCCGGCTGGCAGGGCGGTGAGCACGTCGTTGGGCTGCTCGACGAGGAGGGGTTCTCGAAGGACTCGACCACCGAGACGTTCGCCGCGATCACCCTGGAGGTCGATACTCGCCGCTGGGCCGGGGTGCCGTTTTACCTGCGCACCGGAAAACGCTTGGGCCGCAGGGTCACCGAGATCGCGCTGATATTCAAGCGGGCACCGCATCTGCCGTTCGACGCCACCATGACCGACGAGCTCGGCGCGAACGCTCTGGTGATTCGGGTGCAACCGGACGAAGGGGTCACGCTGCGGTTCGGCTCCAAGGTCCCAGGCACTGCCATGGAGGTCCGCGACGTCAACATGGACTTCTCGTACGGCTCAGCGTTCGCCGAGGACTCACCCGAACCCTATGAGCGGCTGATTCTTGACGTGCTGCTTGGCGAGCCCTCGTTGTTTCCAGTCAACGAGGAGGTCGAATTGGCTTGGGAAATACTGGATCCTGTTCTGGAGAACTGGGCGGCACATGGAAAGCCAGAGCCATATGAGGCAGGCAGCTGGGGTCCGGCATCGTCGTTCGAACTGCTGCGCCGCACGGGCCGGGAATGGCGGCGCCCGTGATTTGCGCCGGCGACGATGCAGAGCGGAGCGATGAGGAGGAGCGGCGCCGGTGATATTAGACCTGCCGGAGACGAGCACCACCGCGATCAACAAGAAGCTCGACGAGTTACGCGAACGGGTCGGGGCGGTGACCATGGGCCGAGTGCTGACGTTGGTGATCGTGCCCGACAGTGAATCCATGGTGGAGGAATCCATCGAAGCCGCGAACTTCGCCAGCCATGAGCATCCCAGCCGGGTGATCGTGGTGATTACCGGTGACCGCGATGTGCCCGATGCCCGGCTCGACGCGCAGTTGCGCGCCGGTGGCGACAGCGGTGCGGGGGAAGTGGTGGTACTGAGGTTGTCGGGTCCGCTCGCCGATCACGCCGGAAGTGTGGTCGTGCCCTTTCTGCTGCCCGACATCCCGGTGGTTGCGTGGTGGCCCGACATCGCCCCGTCGGTCCCCGCACAAGATCCATTAGGCCAGTTGGCAATTCGGCGTATCACTGACGCAACCAACGGTGTCGACCCGCTGTCGGCGATCAAGAGCCGGCTGCCCGGTTACACGCCAGGTGACACCGACCTGGCCTGGAGCCGGATCACCTACTGGCGCGCCTTGCTGGCATCGGCGATTGATCAGCCCCCACACGAGCCGATCACCTCTGCGCTGGTTTCCGGATTGAAGATGGAGCCGGCCCTGGATGTTCTGGCAGGCTGGCTGGCCAGCAAGATCGACGGGCCGGTGCGGCGCGCGGTAGGCGAGCTCAAAGTCGAGCTGGTCCGCCCGACCGAGACCGTGACGCTGAGCCGACCACAAGAAGGGTTGACGGCGACGCTCAGCCGCACCGCCAAGCCGGATGCGCTGGTCCCCTTGCCGCGCAGGGAAACCCGTGAATGCCTTGCCGAAGACCTGCGCCGGCTGGATCCGGACGTGATTTACCTCGAGGCGCTGGAAGGTATTAGTCAGGTGGAGTACGCATGAACAGAGTCGTCGAGACCTATCCCGACAGTGAGGCGCTGGCGGCCGCAGCGTGCGAGAGGCTGATCGCTGCCATCGACGCAGCGGTGGCGGCCCGCGGTCAGGCGCTCATCGCGTTGACCGGCGGCGGCAACGGCAACCGGCTGCTAAGCAAGCTGAGAGAGCAGGGCCAGGGAATCGACTGGTCGAAGGTGCACCTGTTCTGGGGTGACGAACGTTATGTCCCCCACGACGACGACGAGCGCAACGACAAGCAGGCTCGTGCTGCCCTGCTGGACCACATCGACATCCCGGCCCGCAATGTGCACCCGATGCCGGCCAGCGACGGT
>NZ_DASRBZ010000490.1:0-2624 GCF_035653355.1 Mycobacterium sp.
AACGTATTGGCGATGTCCGGGCGCGCCGTCGAAGCAGCAGGCGACGTCAACACGCTGCTGCTGGACAAAACGGGAACGGTCACGCTGGGCAACCGGCAGGCCTCCGAATTCATTCCGCTCAGCGGCGTGACTTCCGAGGCGCTAGCCGATGCTGCCCAGCTGGCCAGCCTCGCCGACGAAACGCCCGAAGGCCGCTCGATTGTCGTGTACGCCAAAGAGGCCTATGGGCTGCGCGCACGAACACCCGGTGAACTGGCCGACGCGTCGTGGGCGGAATTTTCCGCCACGACGCGGATGTCTGGTGTCGACGTCGACGGACGACAGCTGCGCAAGGGCGCGGCCAGCGCCGTCGCCGAGTGGATCCGCGGCCATGGTGGAACTGTCCCGGTAATCCTCGGCGAGATCGTCGACGGAATCGCCGCTGCCGGCGGGACTCCGCTTGTCGTGGGCCAGGTGACGGCGGGCGACGGCGGGAAAAAGGCAGAGGTGCTGGGCGTCATCTACCTCAAGGACGTGGTCAAGCAAGGCATGCGCGACCGGTTCGACGCCATGCGCCGGATGGGCATCCGGACCGTGATGATCACCGGCGACAATCCGTTGACCGCCAAGGCAATCGCCGACGAAGCCGGTGTCGACGACTTCCTGGCCGAAGCCACCCCCGAAGACAAGCTGGTGCTGATCAAGCAGGAGCAGGAGGGCGGCCGGCTTGTCGCGATGACCGGCGACGGCACCAACGACGCACCGGCGCTGGCTCAGGCCGACGTGGGGGTGGCGATGAACACCGGGACCACCGCGGCCAAGGAAGCCGGCAACATGGTGGACCTGGACTCCGATCCCACCAAACTGATCGAGATCGTCGAGATCGGCAAGCAGCTGTTGATTACCCGCGGCGCGCTGACCACGTTCTCCATCGCCAACGACATCGCGAAGTATTTCGCGATCATCCCGGCGATGTTCGTCGCGCTTTTTCCGGGTCTGGACCTGATCAACGTCATGCGGCTGCACAGTCCGCAGTCCGCGATCCTGTCGGCCGTCATCTTCAACGCACTCGTCATCGTGGCTCTGATTCCCTTGGCGCTGCGCGGTGTTCGATACACCCCCAGCAGCGCGTCGAAACTGCTCAGCCGCAACCTCTACATCTTCGGTCTGGGCGGGATCGTCAGCCCGTTCATCGGAATCAAGGTGATCGACTTGGTGGTTCAACTGCTACCCGGGATGTCCTGACATGAAGTTTTCCAACCTGGTTCGCCAGCACTGGGCCGCCTTGCGCGCGCTGGTCGTTTTCACCGTCATCCTCGGTGCCGGATACCCGTTGCTTATTTGGTTGGTCGCGCAGCTTCCCGGTTTGCACGACAAAGCGGAGGGCTCGATCGTCCGGGCCAACGGTAAACCGGTCGGCAGCCGGCTGATCGGCCAGTCATTCACCGACGCCGCCGGCCGGCCGTTGGCCCAGTATTTCCAGAGCCGCCCGTCGGCGGCCGGCGACGGATACGACCCGACGGGCAGTGGCGCCAGCAATCTGGGACCGGAGAGCGTCGTCGACACCCCAGCCGACCCGGCCAAGCTGGCGGCCGGCGCCACGCCCGCAGCTGCCGGATTCAAGCCGAGCCTGCTCACCCTGGTGTGCTCGCGCAGTAAGGACGTCGGCGAACTTGAGCAGGTCGGCGGATCGCGACCGTTCTGCACCGGCGGCGGGGTCGGGGCCGTGCTGTCGGTGATCGGCCCGCGCGATGCCCGCGGTAACGTCGTGCACCCGACCCGGGTCGTCAGCGTCAACGAGCCCTGCTCGACCATCAGCGAGCCATTCGTCGCGACCTATGAAGGGGTACGGGTCGTGTGCGCACGGTTCGGCGAGAACTACTCGATCGGTCAGATAGTGCCCATACGTGGCTCGGCCCCCTCCAGTCCCGAGGTGCCGGCCGACGCCGTCACCGCAAGCGGCAGCGGTCTGGATCCCGATATTTCACTGGCCTATGCCGATATCCAAGTCGCCAGGATTGCCCGGGCGCGGCATGTCACGACTGCTCAGGTACATGAGTTGGTGTGGGAGAACCAGCATGGCCGTGATCTGGGCATCTTCGGTGAGCCGCGGGTCAACGTGTTGCAACTCAACCTGCAGCTTGACCAAAGTTTTCCGGTCGCCCGCTGATGTCGCAGGTGGATGATGGTCACATGAGTGTCGTTGACCATCGCCGCAAACGCGGGGAGCTACGCATCTACCTGGGTGCTGCTCCCGGCGTCGGCAAGACGTACGCGATGCTCAGCGAGGCCCATCGACGGCGGGAACGCGGCACTGATTTGGTGGCGGGCGTGGTAGAGACGCACGGCCGCCGCAAAGTCGCGGAGTTGCTGAAGGGCATCGAGGTCATCCCGCGCCGCCACATTGAATATCGCGGTAGCAGCTTCACCGAACTCGACGTGCCGGCTGTGCTGGCCCGCAACCCGCAGGTGGTCCTGGTCGATGAGCTCGCCCACACCAACGTCCCCGGCAGCAAAAACCCCAAGCGGTGGCAGGACGTCGAGGAACTGCTGGACGCCGGTATCACGGTGATCTCCACGGTCAATATCCAGCATTTGGAGAGCCTCAACGACGTGGTCGCCCAATTCACCGGGATCGAGCAGCA
>NZ_DASRBZ010000491.1:0-9725 GCF_035653355.1 Mycobacterium sp.
GCCGCTGTCTGCATCACCGGCGGCACCGAATGTCCTTGCTGTGGAACAGCATTCACCTGCGGCAAGGCAACCGTCTGCAGGACCCTGTTGATGACGATCTCCGGTGAGATTTCATCGGCGAGCGCATCATAGGTGAGCACCAGGCGGTGCCGCAGCACGTCGGGAATGACTTCGATGACGTCTTGCGGGATCACGTAGTCGCGGCCCCGCACCAGCGCCAGCGAGCGGGCAGCAGCGATGATGCCCAGCGAGGCGCGCGGCGAGGCGCCGAACGCTACCCAGCTCTTGACGTCGTTCATGCCGAGCTGCTCGGGGTGGCGGGTGGCGGTGACCACGCGGACCACGTAGTCGACCAGCGCGTGGTGGACGAAGTTGTTGGCCGCGATGTCCTGCAGCCGCAACAGGTCACCGGTCTGCAGCACCTGCTTGGGTGTCGGGGGGGTGACACCCATCCGGTAGATGATCTCGCGCTCTTCTTCCGGCGACGGGTAGCCGACGTTGATCTTGAACAGGAAACGGTCACGCTGGGCTTCTGGCAGCGGGTAGACACCTTCGTGCTCGATCGGGTTCTGGGTCGCCATCACCAGGAACGGGTTGGGCATCGGGAAGGTCTTGCCGCCGATGGACACGTGGCGTTCCTGCATGACCTCCAGCAGCGCCGACTGCACTTTGGCCGGGGCGCGGTTGATTTCGTCGGCGAGCAGGAAGTTGACCACCACCGGGCCCAGTTCGGTGTCAAACTCCTCTTTGCCCTGCCGGTAGATGCGGGTACCGATGATGTCGGTGGGCACCAGGTCGGGGGTGAACTGGATGCGCGCGAACGTCCCGCCGACCACCCGGGCGAAGGTCTCGACCGCAAGGGTCTTGGCCACGCCGGGGACACCTTCGAGCAACACATGGCCTTTGGACAGCAGACCCACGAGCATCCGCTCGACCAGTTGATCCTGGCCGACGATGATCCGCTTGACCTCGAAGATGACGCGCTCAAGGGTGTGCACCTCGGCAGCCAGCCCGTTGCCGCCGCCGCCCGGCGCAGCGTGCGCCGGGGATGTCGGGGGGCCGCCCGGCCCGGAGTAACCGCTGGCGCCCTGGGGCGGCCCACCTGGTGATGTCATCGGCTTTCCTTCACGGCTCAATCTCCATGGCTTGGTGAGACACGACCGCCAAAACGACTGAGGACGGCAGTGTGCCCTTGTCAACTATTCCAGGCGTCCGGGATTCCGTCGACGTGGCGCCCGTGGAGCCCCGATCGCCGGGCACCTCCCACGCGTGTCAGTACTCGATGATCCGGGTGACGTACGGCGTCATCCCTTCGGTGCGCACCGGGCTGACGGTCACTTTGCCGACGATGCTCGACGCCTCCAGCATCTGACCGTTTCCCAGATACAGCGTGACGTGCTGGCTTCCGCCGGGACCGTAGAAGATCAAGTCGCCCCGCTTGGCCTGCGACGGCGGGACGTGCCGCCCAGCGTTGTACTGGTCACCGGAAAACCTCGGGATCAGCACACCGACCCCGGCGAACGCGTATCGGGTCAACCCCGAGCAGTCGAAGCCCACTGTGTCGGCGCCGTCTTCCACACCCCGACTCGGGCCCTCGGGTGTGCCGCCGCCCCATGAATACGGCACACCCATCTGCGATCCGCCGCGGCGGATCACGTACTCGACGGCCTGGCGCCCGTACACCCTGGGAATTCTGCTCGGGCTGGTGTTATTGCCGCCACCCCCGCCGCCCCCGCCGCCGCCGATTCCGAGGCTGCCGAGGAACTTGCGGCCCAGATCGAGCGTGGACTGGGTGGCCTGGGCGGTGGCCGCCATCGAGGCGTTGGCGATCGCCAGCGGATCGCCCGGCGCGCCTGCGCTGGGCACCTTAGGCAGCGTCGGGTCCCACTGCGGATCGTCGGCCATGGCCGGGCTCGCCAAACCGATCAGCAGCCCGATCACCGCCAGCAGCGGCCAGGCCATCATGATGCGACGAAAACCCTTGCAGTGCTTCATGGTTCGCATGTCACCACTCGATGTAGCGGACCACGTAGGGGGTCATGCCGCTGGTTCGCACCGGTGCGACCCGCACCTTCAATCCGACGTCAGGCGCCTCGAGCATCTGTCCGTCGCCGAGGTAGAGCGTGACGTGCTGGCTGCCGCCCGGGCCGTAGAAGATCACGTCGCCGCGGCGCATCTCCGCTGAGGGGATCTTGCGGCCCAGGTTGTATTGCGAACCCGAGTAGTGCGGCAGCTTGATGCCGACCCCGGCGAACGAGTACAGGATTAGGCCCGAGCAGTCGAAACCGACGGTGTCGGATCCCGAACCGATGCCCCGGCTGGGGCCGGCGGCGTTGCCACCGCCCCACGAATACGGCACACCCAGTTGCGAGAGCCCGCGGCGGATGACGTATTCGGAGGCCTGCCGGCCGTACACCCGCGGGATCCGGCCGTTGGTGATCCCGGTGTCGTTGGGCTTGAGGATGCCCAGCTTCTGCAGAAAGCCGCGGCCCATGTTGGCGGTGACCTGCGACGACGTCGCCGAAATCCCCAGGACCGTGTTGATGATCGCGATCGGGTCACCTGGGACGTTGGCGCTGGGCACCATCGGCAAGGTGGGATCCCACTCGCCGGCCCACTGCTTGAGATCGCTCCCCCGCCGGGCCGCGCCCGGCGCCCCGGTATCCCACCGATCACCGGAGCGGGCGCCTGCCGGGGCGCCGCCGGCGGATGCCGACCAGTTGCGGGCCGCGTCGAGTTTGGCCTGGGCCGCGTTGCGCTCCGCCGCTAGACGATTGGCCTCCGACTGCTGTTCGCTGAACTTGCGTTGGGCGTCGGTGAGTGCTGCCACCGCTGCATCCTGGCTGGACTGCGCGTCGGCGGCAGCCCGGTCGGCCTTCTGCTTGGCAAGCCGTGCTGCCGACTCCTTGTTCACCTGCTCAGTGCGGGCCCGCTGCAGATTCACCATCACCTGCCGGGAGCTGGCGGTCAGGGTCCGGCTGGCGGTCGCGGTGGCGATGATGTCGTCGGGGTTGGCCGCGGTGAGATAGCTGCTCGACGGACCGTTGACGTAGGTAGCCGCCGCGAAGGTGTCGAAGCGTCGTTGGGCGGCGGCAATTGCGGCGTCGGCGTCCTTGACCGCTTGCTGGCTGACCTCGACGTCGTGTTGCGCGGCCGCGGCGTTGTCGCGCGCGGTCTGCACGTCGACCAAGGCTTTGTTGACGCTTTCCTGCTCGCTCTGGATGGCCGCGCGCAGATCATCCAGGCGTTGGGTGGCCTTGGCGACATCAGCGATCAGTGCGGCCAGTGAATCGGTGCCGCCGGGATCAGCGACCCCTAATCCAGGCGTTCCCACCAGCAGCAGCACCACGCTCAACACCGCCGCGGCAGCAGGCCGAGCACCCCAGACCGTCAGCCGGAAAGAAGAGCCGCGGCAGATGCGTCTCATTCGACTCTGGTCTCCTATGGCTCAACGCGGACGGACGACGCCAGCCCCAGTAATCACTGCGGGCACGATTCAGAACAAAGGCACCGTTTGAACCATAAGTCACATAGGACCCTATGGAAACTTTAGTAACAAACTACAGCGCTGTAGTTTGATTACTTGTGACCGAATGGTGACTTAATGAATTCGCCGCAACTCCAACGCGGCTCGGAATGGGCCGAAACGAAGCCGGTCAGCCGCCTACGCCGGCGTCGTCGGCGACCGTGTTGTCGTCGTGTGCGGTCAGGGATCGCTTGGCTCGCACTTGCAGGATTCGAGTGCCGACGGCGGCCGCGAGCACGCCGAGCACCACCAGGATGGTGAACGCTGTCCACGGGAATTGCGGAGTGCTCAATTCGTGAAGGAACTTCTGCGCCGATTGCACCGGATTGCCGGTTTTGGCGTTGTCTTCGCCGATCTCCAGCGTGGCCCGCGGAAAGTGCGTGCTGTAACTGCCGACGTGCGACGGGCTGAGCACGAGCACGGTGGCGTCCGGGTGGCTGCTGCCGATCACGGTGGCGACGTCCCGCAATGGCGTGTCCGTCGGAGGGTTTTTATCGAGCACCACGATCTTGAGGTCGATGCCGTCCTTGCTGGCTTGGTTGACCACCTGGCGCAAGCCAGGAACATCGGGGGGCGGCGCGCTGATGCCGTCGGCGTCGACCGCCGCTTTGACCAGTGCCAGGCACTGGTCGGGCGGGCTGGACGGGTCCGCGCCGACGGCGCTGCAGATTTCACCCGGGATATATAGCGGCGCATGCAGCGTGGTCACGGTGCAGACGGTACGCGACGCTTCCGCGCGGACGACGATGCGGGCCGCGCATCGCCCGAGGAGGAGGAGGAGGAGGAGGAGGAGGAGGAGGAGCGCAATCAAACTCCAGCGCACGACGATGCGCGCCGCGCCCCGAGTCGCCTAGCCGAGCGGTCAGGAGGCACGGACCGTGACAGCGCCTGCACGCGGGGAGAAGACTGGACCACGTCCTGGCGCGCGACCGCAGCGGATTGCAGGACAAGCGTACTGTTAAAGTGGCACTGGATCGCCGGCACGGCCCGTCGGCGGTCGAGAACTAAATCTCGGGAGTTGATGTGACGACAGAGTCGGTGAATTCGTTCGGAGCCCGCGACACCCTCAAAGTCGGGGACAACAGTTACCAGATCTACCGCCTCGACGCGGCGCCCGGCACCGAGAAGCTCCCCTACAGCCTCAAAGTCCTCGCCGAAAACCTGCTCCGCAACGAGGACGGCCGCAACATCACCAAGGACCACATCGAAGCGATCGCACACTGGGATTTCAACGCCGAACCGAGCGTCGAAATCCAATACACGCCTGCACGAGTGGTGATGCAGGACTTCACCGGGGTGCCCTGCATCGTCGACCTCGCGACCATGCGCGAGGCGATCGCGGAGCTCGGCGGCGATCCGGAGCGGGTCAATCCGCTGGCGCCGGCCGATCTAGTGATCGACCACTCGGTGATCGCCGACCTCTTCGGCCGCGCCGACGCATTCGAGCGCAATGTGGAGCTCGAATACCAGCGCAACGGCGAGCGTTACCAGTTTTTGCGTTGGGGCCAGGGCGCTTTCCGCGACTTCAAGGTGGTGCCGCCGGGCACCGGCATCGTGCACCAGGTAAACATCGAATATCTGGCGCGCGTTGTGATGGAGCGCGACGGCGTGGCGTACCCGGACACCTGCGTGGGCACCGACTCGCACACCACGATGGTCAACGGGCTCGGCGTGTTGGGCTGGGGTGTAGGCGGCATCGAGGCCGAGGCCGCGATGCTTGGTCAGCCGGTGTCGATGCTGATCCCGCGGGTGGTCGGCTTCAAGCTGACCGGTGAAATACAGCCGGGCGTCACCGCCACCGACGTGGTGCTCACCGTGACCGAAATGCTGCGCAAACACGGCGTGGTCGGCAAGTTCGTCGAGTTCTACGGCGAAGGAGTGGCCGAGGTGCCGCTGGCCAACCGCGCCACGCTGGGCAACATGAGCCCCGAATTCGGTTCCACCGCAGCGATTTTTCCGATCGATCAGGAAACAATCGACTACCTGAGGTTCACCGGGCGCAAAGAGGAGCAGCTGGCGCTGGTGGAGGCCTACGCCAAGGAACAGGGCATGTGGCACGACCCCGCCCACGAGCCGCAGTACTCCGAATACCTCGAGCTCAACCTTTCCGACGTCGTCCCCTCGATCGCCGGGCCGAAGCGTCCCCAGGACCGAATTGCACTGGCTGACGCGAAACGCACGTTCCGCGAGCAGATTACGAGCTACGTCGGCGACGACCCGGACAAGACGGAGTATTCGAAGCTCGACGAGGCGGTCGACGAGACGTTCCCCGCCAGCGACCCGGCGTCGCTGTCGTCCAACGACGGCAACGGCGCGCCGGTGCACTCGGCTGCGGCGAGCGCCAAAGGCCGCGTGAGCAATCCGGTGCGAGTCAAGTCAAACGAACTGGGCGAGTTTGTGCTCGACCACGGGGCGGTGGTGATCGCCGCGGTCACGTCGTGCACCAACACCTCCAACCCCGAGGTGATGCTGGGCGCAGCGCTGCTGGCCCGTAACGCCGTCGAAAAGGGCCTGACGTCTAAGCCATGGGTCAAGACGTCGATGGCCCCGGGCTCGCAGGTGGTCAGCGACTACTACGAGAACGCCGGGCTCTGGCCCTATCTGGAGAAACTCGGCTTCTATCTCGTCGGGTACGGCTGCACGACCTGCATCGGCAACTCCGGGCCACTACCTGAGGAAATCTCCAAGGCAGTAAACGACAACGACCTGTCGGTCGCCGCAGTGCTGTCGGGCAACCGCAATTTCGAGGGCCGCATCAACCCCGACGTGAAGATGAACTACCTGGCCTCACCGCCGCTGGTGATCGCCTATGCGCTGGCCGGCACCATGGACTTCGACTTCGAGTCCGAGCCGCTGGGCCGCGACAAAGACGGCAACGACGTCTTCCTGCGCGACATCTGGCCGTCGCAAAAAGATGTCTCCGACACCATAGCCTCGGCGATCAACCAAGAGATGTTCGTCAAGAACTACGCCGACGTGTTCAAAGGCGATGAGCGGTGGCGCAATCTGCCGACTCCGAGCGGCAACACCTTTGAATGGGACCCGGATTCCACGTATGTGCGCAAGCCGCCGTACTTCGACGGGATGGCCGCCGAGCCGCAGCCGGTGAGTGACATCACCGGTGCTCGGGTGCTGGCGCTGCTGGGCGATTCGGTGACCACCGACCACATTTCGCCGGCGGGCAGCATCAAGCCTGGCACACCTGCGGCGCAATACCTCGACGACCATGGGGTGCAGCGCAGGGACTACAACTCCTACGGGTCACGTCGCGGCAATCACGAGGTGATGATCCGCGGCACGTTCGCCAACATCCGGTTGCGCAACCTGCTCCTGGACGACGTGGCCGGCGGCTACACTCGCGACTTCACTCAGGATGACGGCCCGCAGGCTTTCATCTACGATGCGGCGCAAAGCTATGCGGCCCAAGGGATTCCGCTGGTAGTGCTGGGCGGCAAGGAGTATGGCTCCGGATCGTCGCGGGACTGGGCGGCCAAGGGAACTGCGCTGCTGGGAGTTCGGGGTGTCATCGCCGAGTCGTTCGAACGCATCCACCGCTCCAACCTGATCGGCATGGGTGTGATTCCGCTCCAATTCCCGGAAGGCAAGTCCGCCCAGTCGCTGGGTCTGGAGGGCACCGAGGTGTTCGACATCACCGGTATCGAAGCGATCAACGACGGCAAGACCCCGAAGACGGTGCACGTCAAAGCCAGCAAGGCGGACGGCAAGGCGGTCGAATTTGACGCGGTGGTGCGCATCGACACCCCGGGCGAGGCGGACTACTACCGCAACGGCGGGATCTTGCACTTTGTGCTGCGCAACATGCTGAAGTCCAGCTAGCCCGGGTGCATCCGTGCCAAAGGTCAGCGCGGACCACCTGGCGGCCCGCCGCCGTCAAATCCTCGACGGTGCTCGCCGCTGTTTCGCCGAATACGGTTACGACAAGGCGACCGTACGGCGGCTGGAGCAGGCGATCGGATTGTCGCGTGGCGCCATCTTCCACCACTTCCGTGACAAGGACACACTGTTCTTCGAGTTGGCCCGCGAGGATGCCGAACGGATGGCGGCAGTCGCCTCTCGTGAGGGGCTGATCCAGGTGATGCGCGAGATGCTTGCCGCTCCCGAGGAGTTCGACTGGCTTGCCACGCGGTTGGAGATCGCCCGCAAGCTACGCAACGACCCGGCCTTCAGTCGCGGATGGCGAGAACGCTCAGCGGAATTGGCGGCGGCGACAACTGACCGGTTGCGCCGACAAAAGCAGGCGGGTCGCGTGCGCGACGACGTACCCAGCGATGTGCTGCAGTGCTACCTGGACCTGGTTCTCGATGGGTTGGTGGCGCGGCTGGCTGCCGGTGACAACCCGCAGCGGCTGACCGCTGTCCTGGACCTGGTCGAAGGCTCGGTGCGCCAGGGCTAGCCAGGGGTAGGTTGCCGCCGCGCCAGGGTGCGCAGAATGCCGCCCAAACACGGTGTGTCGGGTACAAACACGCACGCTCGCCGAATGGGGCGAGCGTTACCGGGCCCTGGTGCGGTGATTGGGGCCGCCGCGGCTGCGCATGGTGGTACCCGATTCGCGCAGCATGCTGTGGATGGACCCGTACGATCTGCCGGTGGAAGCCACGAGTTTCCGGATGCTGGCTCCGCCCTCGTAAGCATTGCGCAACTCGGCCACCAGCTGATCGCGTGTCTTCTTCGTTTTCCTCATCAACGCCTCCTCGCGGTAACCCCGGATTACGCATAGCGTAGGAAGCAACCGTCGGCGGCGCGGCAGTTTTGGCCGAAAACGCCTGCTGCAGCTCAAGCCAATTCGATGAGATCCCGATACTCGTCGGACCAATAGTCCTCGGTGCCATCGGGTAGGAGCACAACCCGTTGCGGGTCCAGCGCCTCGGCCGCTCCCGGGTCATGTGTCACCAGCACCACCGCGCCGGTGTAGCTGCGTAGCGCGTCGAGCACCTGCTCCCGCGACGCGGGGTCGAGGTTGTTGGTTGGTTCGTCCAGCAGCAATACGTTTGCGGTTGACGCCACTAGCCCCGCGAGCGCTAACCGGGTCTTTTCCCCACCGGACAACGTGCTGGCCGGCTGCTCGAGCTGCGGGCCGCTGAACATGAACGCCCCGAGCAGGCCACGCAAATCCTGCTCGCCGGAATCCGGTGCGGCATGAACGATGTTCTGCCACACCGTGGCCGCGTCGTCGAGCGTGTCGTGCTCCTGCGCGAAATAGCCGATTTTCAAGCCATGCCCGGGTTGCAGCGTGCCGGCGTCAGGTTTCTCCACTCCGGCCAACAGCCGCAGCAGCGTTGTCTTACCGGCGCCGTTAAGCCCGAGCACCACAACCCGCGAGCCGCGGTCGATGGCCAGGTCGACGCCGGTGAACACTTCCAGCGATCCATACGTCTTGGTCAAGCCGGTGGCCACCAAGGGAGTGCGCCCGCATGCTGCCGGGGTCGGGAACTTGATCCGGGCCACCTTGTCGGCGACCCGCTCTTCGTCGAGCGCAGCGATCATCCGATCGGCGCGCCGCAGCATGTTCTGCGCTGCAACGGCTTTGGTGGCTTTGGCGCCTAGCTTGGCGGCTTGGGCGCGCAGGGCAGCGGCTTTGCGTTCGGCGTTGGCTCGTTCGCGCCGCCGACGCTGCTCGTCGGTGGCGCGGGCGTCGAGGTATTTCTGCCAACCCATGTTGTAGACGTCGACCTCGCCGCGCACCGCGTCGAGAAACCACACCCGGTTGACGACATCGGCCAGCAGGTCGACGTTGTGGCTGATCACCACCAGCCCGCCGGTGTGTGTGCGCAGGAAATCCCGGAGCCAGCCCAACGAATCAGCGTCGAGATGGTTGGTCGGCTCATCGAGCAGCAAGGTGGTGGCCGACCCGTTGTCGGACGCGGCGAACAGGATGCGGGCCAGTTCTACTCGCCGACGTTGACCGCCGGACAGCGTGCGCAGCGGCTGGGTCAACACGCGTTCGGGCAAGCCGAGGTTTGCGCAGATTCGGCCGGCTTCGCTTTCTGCGCCGTACCCGCCCAGCGCGGCGAACTTCTCCTCGAGTTGGCCGTAGCGGCGGATCGCGCGGTCACGCTCGGCGTCGTCGGCGATCTCGGCCATCAGCGCCTGCTGCTTTTCCAGCTCGGTGAGCAGCGTGTCCAGCCCGCGGGCGGAAAGCACCCGGTCGCGGGCCAGCACGTCCAGGTCACCCTCTTTG
>NZ_DASRBZ010000492.1:0-8513 GCF_035653355.1 Mycobacterium sp.
GTCCCCGACAGTGACGTCGGCGAGCCCTAGCCACGACGCCATCGTCGCCAGCTCACCGGCTAGTGCTGCGGCCACCTTCGCCGGCGAGCGACCCGGCTCGATGAACGCGCCGACGACGTACAAGGCGTTCGCGGCACGGTCGGCCTTCAGGTCGACCCGGCCGACCAACTCACCGTCGAGCAGAAAGGGCCACACGTAGTAGCCGTAGCGTCGTTGGGCTGCGGGCGTGTAGATCTCGATGCGGTAATGGAACCCGAAGAGCCGCTGCACCCGAGGCCGGAAAAAGACCAACGGGTCGAACGGGCACAGGAGCGCCGTACCGCGGTCCCGTCGTGGAACAGCTTGCTCGGCACGCAGATACGCAGGCGCCGACCAGCCGTCAACGTCGACGCGTTCCAGCTCGCCGTCGGCGACCAGCTTGGAGATCGCCGGTTTGACCTGGGCGGCGGACAGCCGGAAGTAGTCACGGATATCGGCCTCGGTGCCCACACCGAGCGCGGTGGCCGACCGCAAGGTGAGCTCGCGGATCGCTTCATCGTCGTCGATCTCCCGCGCCAACACGTCGGCCGGCAGCACCCGCTCGGTCAGGTCGTAGTGGCGGGCGAATCCGACGCGGGTGGCCGTCGTCAGCACACCGGCGGCAAAGAGCGCCTCAGCGACCCATTTGGTGTCGCTGCGGTTCCACCAGGGGCCTTTAGCCGCGCGCGACGGCTCGGCAGCGAGGTGGGCCTCGATCTGTCCGGCGGTGCAGGGTCCGAGCTGCGCCACGGCGGCGACGATGTCGTCGGCCAGCTGTGGGTTGGCCTTGACGATTTGGGTGCCCCAGCGGCCGTGCCGGTATTCGCGCATCCGCCAACGCATGAGCGGCCAGTCGTCGACCGCCATCAGCGCAGCTTCGTGCGCCCAATACTCGACCAGCAGACGCGGACTGCGCGCGGAGTGGTCCCACGCCGCGCGGTCGAGTACGTCGCGGTTGTAGGCCCCAAGCCGGCTGAACACCGGCGCGTAGTGGGCGCGCACCACAACCGACACCGAATCGAGTTGCAGCACCTGGATTCTGGAGATCAGCCGCCGCAGATGGGCCCGGGTGAGGCGACCGCTGGCTCGCGGCTCCGCGAAACCTTGCGCGGCCACAGCGACCCGGCGGGCCTGCGCCGCGGTCAGCCTGCTCACGAGCTGCGCTGGTAGCTGTGGAACCGATATCTCAGCCCCGTGCGGCTGGTCAGCCACTCCCCCGTCGTGCCAATCCAGGTTTCGTCCAGCACCGGCGCCAACACGTCGGCGTCGTCACGCGGCAGGTCGAGCTCCACCTCGGTGACCTCGCAGCGGGTGGCCAACGGCATCGCCAGCGCGTAGATCTGTTGCCCGCCGATCACCCAGGTCACCGGGTCGGTGAGGGCCTCGTCAAAGGTGCCCACCACTTCTGCGCCGTCTGCCACATACTCAGTTTGACGGGTCAGTACGACATTTCTGCGGCCGGGCAACGGCCGCACCGTCGCCGGCAGCGACTCCCAGGTGAGTCGGCCCATCACCACGGTGTGGCCCATCGTGAGCTCTTTGAACCGGGCCTGATCCTCCGGCAGCCGCCACGGGATTTGACCGCCGCGCCCGATGATGCCTGACGTCGACTGGGCCCAGATCAGGCCCAGCTCCGTCATGCGCGCCTCATACCGCGACGGGGGCTTTGATCGCCGGGTGCGGGTCGTAGTTCTTGATGACGATGTCGTCGTAGGTGTAGTCGAAGATCGAGTCACGATGTGCCAGAACCAGTTCCGGGTATGGGCGTGGTTCCCGGCTGAGCTGCAGGCGGACCTGCTCGACGTGGTTGTCGTAGATGTGGCAGTCGCCACCCGTCCAGACGAACTCACCGACCTCGAGCCCGGCCTGCGTGGCCATCATGTGCGTGAGCAGCGCGTAGCTGGCGATGTTGAACGGGACGCCCAGGAACAGGTCGGCGCTGCGCTGGTAGAGCTGACAGCTCAGCCGCCCGTCGGCGACATAGAACTGGAACAGCACATGACAGGGCGCCAAGGCCATCCTGGGAATATCGCCGACATTCCACGCCGACACGATGATGCGCCGGGAATCCGGATCAGTGCGCAGCAGCTCCAGCGCAGTGCTGATCTGGTCGATATGCTCACCCGACGGGGTGGGCCAGGATCGCCACTGCACTCCATAGATCGGGCCGAGATCGCCTGTGGCGGAGGCCCATTCGTCCCAGATGGTGACTCCGTGTTCGTGCAGCCAGTTGACGTTGGAGTCGCCGCGCAGAAACCACAGCAGCTCGTAGATCACCGATTTCAGGTGCACCTTCTTGGTGGTGATCAGCGGGAAACCCGCCGCCAGGTCGTAGCGCATCTGGTGGCCGAACAGGCTGCGGGTCCCGGTGCCGGTGCGGTCGGCCTTGGGTGTGCCCCGCTTCAGGACCAGGCGCAGCAGATCCTCGTACGGCGTAGGGATGGGCACGGTCCTCAGCGTAGCGGCGATGCGGAGTAGTAGAACGGTAGCCATGCCGCACATCACCGATACCGTCACCACTGGCGACGGCACCTGCACCGTCCACCTGTTTATCCCCGAGGGCCAGGGGCCGTGGCCTGGGGTGGTCATGTATCCCGACGCCGGCGGGGTGCGTGACACCTTCTACGAGATGGCCGCCAAGCTGGCCGGCTTTGGTTACGTCGTGCTGCTGCCGGACGTCTACTACCGCCACGGGGACTGGCAGCCGTTCGACATGAAGACCGCCTTCAGCGACCCCGCCGAGCGACAGCGGCTGATGTCGATGATCGGCAGCGTCACCCCGCTCAAAATGGACATCGACGCCGGCGCGTTCTTCGATTACCTTGCCGACCGCGACGAGGTGCGCGGAGACCGGTTCGGTGTCTGCGGCTACTGCATGGGTGGCCGCACGTCGCTGGTGGTGGCCGGTCGTCAGCCCGATCGCGTTGCGGCCGCGGCCTCCTTCCACGGCGGCGGGCTGGCGACGGATAGCGCGGAAAGCCCGCATCTGCTGGCCGACCAGATCCAAGCCGCGGTCTACGTCGCCGGAGCCGAGAACGACGGCTCCTTCACGCCCGAGCAAGCCGAACAGCTCGACAAGGCGTTGACCGCCGCCGGTGTCGAGCACACTATCGAGACGTATCCGGCCGCGCATGGGTTCGCGGTCCCGGACAACGCGCCGTATGACGAAGCCGCCGCGGAGCGGCATTGGGCGGCGATGCGGGACTTCTTCGGGGCGAAGCTCTCCGGGTAGTAGGCGCGCCGACTATGCACGTCGACGCGATGACGACGCCCAAACCGCTGGGCCAGATCGGTCAACTCGCCCGACGGACCCAGTCAGCCGGGTTCTCCGGCCTGTTGTTCACGGAGACGGGCCGCACGGCCTATCTCAACGCCGCCGTGGCCTCGCAGGTCGCGCCCGGGCTGGAGTTGTCCACGGGTGTGGCGGTCGCATTTCCGCGCAGTCCCTTCGTGACTGCGGCGACGGCATGGGAGCTTGCCGAAGCAACCGGCGGCCTGTTCCGGCTGGGTCTGGGCACGCAGGTGCGCACTCACGTGGTGCGGCGCTACGGCGTGGCCTTCGATCGGCCCGGGCCCCGGCTGCGCGACTACGTGCTCGCCGTGAAGGCGTGCTTCATGGCGTTTCGAACCGGGACGCTCGATCACCACGGCGAGTTCTACGACCTCGACTTCATCAGTCCCCAGTGGAGCCCAGGACCTATCCACGTCCCCGACCCCAAAGTCGATGTCGCCGCGGTCAATCCGTGGATGCTGCGGATGGCGGGCGAAGTAGCCGATGGCGTCCATATGCATCCGATTGCGGAGCCCGGCTATCTAACCCGGCACGCCGTGCCGAACATCGCGGCAGGAGCGGCAAAAGCGGGGCGCACGGCGTCGGCCATCGCTGTGATCGTGCCGGCGATGACGATCGTCGGCGACCGCGACGAAGAGCGTGACAAGGAACGAGAACTGCTGCGAGCCAGCCTGGCGTTCTACGGAAGCACGCCCAACTATGCGTTCATCTGGGACGAGGCTGGGTTCGAGGGCACGACCGCCCGAATTCGGGAGAAGCAGAAGGCCGGCGACGTCGCCGGCATGGCCGCCCAGATCACCGACGAGCACCTGGCCGTCTTCGCCACCGAGTCAACTTGGGACGGGCTGGCCGACGCGCTGACCGACAAGTATGCGGGAATCGCCACCCGGCTGGTGCTGTACAACGCGCTGACCGATCAAGAGCGCGTCGAGCGCTACGGCGAAGTTGCTCGCCGGATCAGCCGCCGATCAGGCGCTGCATGAAATCGGGGTAGCGCGCGCCCTGCACTGTGATCTGCGTTGCGGCGTAGTCTATTTCGCGTAGGTCGTCGGCGGTGAGCTCGACGTCGGCTGCCGCGATGTTCTCCTGGAGGCGCTCGAGGCGGCGGGTGCCCGGAATGGGTACGATCCACGGTTGCTGGGCAAGCAGCCAAGCCAGCGCCATCTGTCCGGGTGTCGCGTTCTTGCGCGCCGCGATCGTTTCTAGTAGATCAACGACGGCCCGGTTGGCGGCTCGGGCGTCGGCGGCAAACCGCGGAATGGCGTTGCGGATGTCGGTGCGCTCGAATTGGGTGTCGACGCCGATGCTTCCGGTCAGGAAGCCTTTGCCGAGCGGACTGTACGGCACAAAGCCAATGCCAAGTTCCCCACACGTGGGCAGCACCTCGCTTTCCGGTGCGCGCCACCAGATCGAGTACTCGCTTTGTATGGCCGAGACGGGCTGGACGCCGTGCGCTCGCCGTATCGCCTCGGCAGATGCCTCCGACATGCCGAAATGCTTGACCTTGCCGTCCTGGATCAATTCCTTGACCGTCCCGGCTACGTCCTCGATGGGTACCTGTGGGTCGACGCGGTGCTGGTAGAGCAAATCGATGGTCTCCACACGCAGCCGCTGCAGCGACGCGTCCGTGACCCGTCTGATGTTCTCCGGGCGGCTGTTGAGTCCCGCGATGTTGCCGGTCGCGTCGAAGGCGAAACCGAATTTGGTCGCGATGACCACCTGACCCGCGAACGGCGCCAGTGCCTCCCCGACCAGTTCCTCGTTGTCCCCGTAGGCTTCGGCGGTATCGAAAAAGGTGACACCGCGCTCGACGGCCGAGCGGATCACCGCGATCATGTCCTCTTTGGGTCCCGACGGGCCGTAGCCGCGGCTCATTCCCATGCAGCCCAATCCGATCGCGGATACTTCGAGGCCGTCGCCGAGGATGCGCTTGTCCATGGTCAACTCCGGCCGTCGTGCGGCAGGTCGACCAGTTCGGCCAGCAGGGCGCGATGCCGGTAGCCGGTGCCTAGTGCCAGCTGATCGCTTTTCGCCCGCTTCAAGTACAGATGCGCGGGGTACTCCCAGGTCATTCCGATCCCGCCGTGCAGCTGAATGCATTCCTCGGCGGCATGCACCGCCACATCGCTGCAGTAGGCCTGCGCCATGGCCGCGGCGACGGCAGCGTCGGGATCGCTCCGCGCGCAGGTGTCGGCGGCGTAGCGGGCTCCCGCGGCAGCGGAGCTGACTTCCAGCCACAGGTCGGCCATCCGATGCTTGATCGCCTGATATGACCCGATCGCACGGCCAAACTGCTTGCGCTGCTTGACGTAGTCGAGCGCGGTGTCGAAACACCACTGCGCGACGCCAAGCTGCTCGGAGGCCAGCAACGCCGCGCCGGTCTGCAGCGCTGCCGCCAGCGCCGCGTCCGCCGATCCGGTACCGACCCGAGATGACGATGTGCCCGAGAACCGAACGTTGGCAAGGGGTCTGGTCATGTCCAGCGCCAATATCGGCGTCACTTCCACTCCGGCCGCAGTGCGCGAGACGGTGTGCAACTCGAGTCCGTTAGGGCCGGCTGCCGGTACCACCAGCACGTCGGCTTCGGCTGCGCCTGCAACGTTGGCGATCTCTCCGGTCAGACCGTCAGCACCTGCGCTGACGCCGGTCACCGGGTCGCCCGGCGCGTTCGAAAGCCGCACTGCCAGCGCCGCGGTGACTTCACCGGCCGCTAGGCCCGGCAGGTTCTGGGTGTCGCCCGCCCGCAGCAGCGCGACGGTGGCGAGCACCGCGCTGGAAAGGTAGGGCACCGGAGCGACAGCCCGGCCGATCTCCTCCATGACGACGGCAGCCTCTCGGGCGCTCGCGCCCGCACCCCCAAGCTCGTCGGGCACCAGCAGCCCCGCTACCCCCAGATCGGCAGCCAGCTCTTTCCAGACGCCCGAAAAGTCCGGCGGCCCAGGGTCGTACAAGCGCATCACCGCCTCCGGCGGGCACCGGTCAGCAAGTAGCTGGCGGACACTGTCGCGCAGCGCGTCCTCGGTGTCGGAGTACAGCAGATCCGCGTTCATCGATCCAGGTCCTTCCAGGCGACCTCTTTGTCGACCCGGTGCTCGGGCGGCAGGCCGAGAACCCGCTCGGCGATGGTGTTGCGCAGAATCTCCGATGTGCCGCCCTCGATCGAATTGCCTCTGGCACGTAGGTAGCGATATCCCGGCTCCCGGCCGGTCAAGTCGACCGTTTCCGGTCGACGCATGGTCCAGTCGTCGTAGCGCAGCCCTGATTCGACGTGCAATTCCAACTCGAATCCCGAAATAGCTTGTGCCAGACGGGCGAACGCTATCTTCATACCTGCGCCCTCAGGGCCGGGCTGGCCCGCGGCGAGCCGCTGGCGCAGTCGTTCACCGGTCAGCCGGGTGACTTCCGATTCGACCCACAGCCGCATCAGCTCGTCGTGCATCGCGGGGTTGCGAAGCTCTGGCTCGTTGCGCCAGGCTTCGGCGACCTTGCCGATCATCCCGCCTTCGCGGGGTACGCCGGGCCTGTTGCCGATGGCGACCCGCTCGTTGTTGAGGGTGGTGGTCGCCACCTTCCATCCGCCGCCCTCGGGCCCGAGCCGGTTCGCGTCGGGCACCCGGACGTCGGTGAGGAACACTTCGTTGAACTCGGCCTCACCGGTGATCTGTCGCAGCGGGCGGATCTCGATGCCGGGATCGGACATGTCACACAGGAAGTAGGTGAGGCCTTGGTGTTTGGGAACAGTTGGGTCGGTGCGGGCGACGAGGATCGCCATCTGGGCATGCTGCGCCATAGAGGTCCACACCTTCTGCCCGTTGACAATCCAGTCCCCGGTCGAGCCGTCGCGGACCGCCCGCGTGGCGAGCCCGGCCAGGTCTGATCCGGCCCCCGGTTCGCTGAACAGCTGGCAGTAGATGTGCTCGCCGGTGTAGAGCGGGCGCAGGAACTTTCGCTTCTGTTCCTCGGTGCCGAACGCCGCGATCGTCGGCGCGGCCATGCCCATTCCGATGATGTTTCTTCCCCCGCCCGGAGGTGGCGCGCTGGCCGTGGCCAATTGGCTCTCCACGAGGCGTTGGAAAGTCCGCGGCAGGTCGAGTCCGCCGCAGCCGGGGGGGAAGTGCACCCATGCCAGCCCCGCGTCGAAGCGTGCGCCGAGAAACTCGCGCGGATCGGTGGTCGCGGGGTCGTGTTGCTTGAGCAGCGTGGCCACCCGCGCGTCGAGATCTTCGGCGATGTCAGCGCTCATCTCGGTCTCCGTTCAAATGCCAGCGTCTTCGGCCACTTCGCGGGCCTTACGGACTAGCGCATCGATCCGACGCAGAGTCGGTGTGCCCGCGGCGGCCTTATTCTTCGGTTCATCCATGGCTCGGCGCATCACGCCTTCGGCGATAATCGCAACCTTCCACAGCCCCAACGCATGCCAGTACTTCAGCGTCGCTGCGTCACGCCCGGTTTCTGCCAGATACACCGCTGTCATCTCGGCGCGGTCGGGGAACCCGTCGAGCGCTGCGGCGGAGAAGCTTCCGGCCCACTCGTCCTCCCCGGGTTCGGGCCAATACCCCAGCAAGCTGCCCATGTCGGCCAACGGATCACCGAGCGTGGACAACTCCCAGTCCAAGACGGCAACCACCTCCCCGGTGGTATGCGAGGTGATGACGTTGCGCAGATGAAAGTCGCCGTGCACCAACGTCAGTTCCTGTTGCTCCGGCGCTGCCGCGATTAGCCGTCGGGTCAGGTCGTCGAGGTCGGGCAGCTCACGGGTCTTCGAGAGCTCCCATTGTCCTGCCCAGCGTTTGAGCTGGCGCTGAGCGTAGGGTTTGTGGCTGGCCAGATCGGCCAAGCCGACTTCGTTGATGTCGACGGCATGGATCTTGGCCAGTGTCTTCACCATTGAGAGCCCGATTTGCCTGCGGCGCTGGGGAGTTAGCGATTCGGCTTTTTCCATCCGGTCGATCACCAGGCCGTCGACGTACTCCATCAACAGCAGCGGAACGTCGCCATCGCGGGTCAGTCCGTATACCCCTGGCGTCGGCACTGGTGTGTCCTGCAGAGCGGACAGGATCCGCGCCTCGCGAACTACGTCGTGCGCAGACGCCAACAACTGCCCCAGCGGCGGGCGGCGCAGCACCCATTCGCGGTTGCCGGCGTCACGCACCAGATAGGTCAGGTTCGACTGGCCCAGCCCGATCCGTTCGAAGCTCAGTGG
>NZ_DASRBZ010000493.1:0-3223 GCF_035653355.1 Mycobacterium sp.
GTTCGAGGCGTTGAGGGACCGTTCCGACGCCTTCCTGGAGCGCACGGGCGCACGCCCGCAGGTGCTGTTGCTGCCGCTGGGCCCGCTTGCCGAACACAACGTGCGGGCCACGTTCGCGGCCAACCTGCTCGCCTCCGGCGGCATCGAAGCGATCAACCCGGGTCCGGTCGACGCCGCCCGTGTCGCACAAGCGGTCTCGATGGCCGGAAGCACAACGGCCGCGGTGATCTGCGGCACTGACAAGCGCTACCACGACGAGGCCGCCGCTGTCGTGGAGGCGGCACGCAGTGCCGGGATCGAGCGCGTTTACCTCGCCGGCCCCAAAACGGCGCTTCCAGATGCCGAGCATCTGCCCGACGAGTATCTGACCGCCAAAATCAATGCGGTGGAAGCCCTGTCGAATCTGCTCACCCGATTGGGGGCCTAGCGATGACCGCGAGCACATCTGTGATCGGCAGTTTCGCCGATGTCCCATTGCACGGCGACACCGCCGACGGCCCGGTCACCGAGGCTGCGGTCGAAAAGCACGTCTCCGGAGCCGCATCCGCGCACGGGTACACGCCCGACCAACTCGAGTGGCACACGCCGGAAGGCATCGTCGTCAAACCGGTCTATATCGGCGCCGACCGTGATGGCGCAGTCGAAGAGGGCTACCCGCTGCACAGCTTCCCGGGTGAGCCGCCCTATGTCCGCGGCCCGTATCCGACGATGTATGTCAACCAGCCGTGGACCATCCGCCAATACGCCGGGTTCTCCACCGCCGCCGAGTCCAACGCGTTCTACCGCCGCAACCTGGCCGCCGGGCAGAAAGGCCTGTCGGTGGCATTTGACCTGGCCACCCACCGCGGCTACGACTCCGACCATCCCCGCGTGCAGGGCGACGTCGGAATGGCCGGGGTGGCAATCGATTCCATTCTCGATATGCGGCAATTATTCGACGGGATCGACCTGTCTACGGTGAGCGTGTCGATGACCATGAACGGCGCGGTCCTGCCGATCTTGGCACTGTATGTGGTGGCCGCCGAGGAGCAGGGCGTGCCGCCGGAAAAGCTGGCCGGCACCATTCAGAACGACATCCTCAAAGAGTTCATGGTCCGCAACACCTACATCTATCCGCCCAAGCCGTCGATGCGGATCATCTCCGACATCTTCGCCTACACCAGCGCCAAGATGCCAAAGTTCAACTCGATTTCTATCTCCGGCTACCACATCCAAGAGGCCGGCGCCACTGCGGATTTGGAGCTTGCCTACACGCTGGCCGACGGCGTGGACTACATCAAGGCGGGCCTGGATGCCGGCCTGCACATCGACCAGTTCGCCCCCCGGCTGTCGTTCTTCTGGGGTATCGGGATGAACTTCTTCATGGAAGTTGCCAAACTGCGCGCCGGGCGGCTGCTGTGGAATGAGCTGGTCGCCCAGTTCAACCCGACGAACCCGAAATCGCTGTCGCTGCGGACTCATTCACAGACCTCAGGCTGGTCGCTGACCGCGCAGGACCCGTTCAACAATGTCGCCCGCACCTGCATCGAGGCGATGGCCGCCACTCAGGGCCACACGCAGTCGCTGCACACCAATGCGCTCGACGAGGCATTGGCGCTGCCCACCGACTTCTCGGCGCGCATCGCGCGCAATACCCAACTGGTATTGCAGCAGGAGTCGGGCACCACCCGGCCGATCGACCCGTGGGCCGGCTCGTATTACGTCGAATGGCTGACTCATCGCCTGGCCCAGTGCGCCCGCGAACACCTGCACGAGGTCGCCGAACACGGCGGCATGGCCCAGGCCATCAGCGACGGGATCCCGAAGCTGCGCATCGAAGAAGCCGCCGCACGCACCCAGGCGCGCATCGACTCCGGACGCCAACCGGTGATCGGAGTGAACAAGTACCAGGTCGACGAAGACCACCAGATCGAGGTGCTCAAGGTCGACAACAGCCGGGTGCGCACCGAGCAGCTGGCCAAACTTCAAGAGCTGCGGGCAAACCGGGACCAGAACGCGGTCGACAGGGCGTTGGCCGAGTTGACTCGCGCCGCCGCCGAGCACGGCAGAGCCGGGGCCGACGGGCTCGGAAACAACCTGCTGGCGCTGTCGATCAACGCCGCACGGGCCAAAGCAACGGTGGGGGAAATCTCCGATGCGCTGGAGAAGGTGTACGGACGCCACCAGGCCGAAATCCGTACCATCGCCGGGGTCTACCGTGATGAAGCCGGAAAGGTGAACAGCATTTCGAAAGCTACGGAGCTCGTCGAGAAATTCGCCGAGGCCGACGGGCGCCGGCCGCGGATTCTCGTGGCCAAGATGGGTCAAGACGGCCACGACCGCGGCCAGAAGGTGATCGCAACTGCGTTCGCCGACATCGGGTTCGATGTGGACGTCGGGTCGCTGTTCTCCACGCCCGACGAGGTGGCCCGTCAGGCCGCCGACAACGATGTGCACGTGATCGGGGTGTCCTCGCTCGCCGCCGGTCACTTGACCCTCGTTCCAGCCCTGCGCGACGCGCTGGCCGAGGTGGGGCGGCCCGACATCATGATCGTCGTGGGTGGAGTGATCCCGCCCGGTGACTTCGATGAGCTGTACGCGTCCGGGGCCGCCGCGATCTTCCCACCGGGAACGGTGATCGCCGACGCCGCAATCGACCTGCTGCACAAGCTCGCCGAGCGGCTGGGGTACACGCTGACCTAGATGGCACCTGAAGACACCGACATCATCGACGAGCTGGCGGAGGCTGTGCGCAGCGGCGACCGCGCCGCACTGCCACGGGCCATCACCTTGGTGGAATCCACCCGCACCGACCACCGCGAGCAGGCGCAGCAGCTGTTGCTGGCGCTGATGCCCGCGGCCGGAAGCGCCCACCACGTCGGCATCACCGGCGTTCCCGGAGTAGGCAAGTCGACGGCGATCGAAGCGCTCGGCATGATGCTGATCGAGCAAGGCCATCGGGTGGCGGTGCTCGCCGTCGACCCGTCCTCGACCCGAACCGGAGGATCGATTCTCGGCGACAAGACCCGGATGCCGCGGCTGGCAACGCATCCCGACGCCTATATCCGTCCGTCCCCGACATCCGGCACGCTGGGCGGGGTCGCCAAGGCCACCCGCGAGACCATCGTGCTGCTCGAGGCCGCGGGCTTCGATGTGATCCTGGTCGAAACGGTCGGTGTCGGTCAGTCCGAGGTGGCGGTTTCAAACATGGTCGACACCTTCATTTTCTTGACCCTGGCACGCA
>NZ_DASRBZ010000494.1:0-2029 GCF_035653355.1 Mycobacterium sp.
CCGGTGGCCGCGCCGACGTCCACGTGCTCGATGCCCCCTCGGCTACCCATCTGGCCTACCGCCCCGGCGTGCCGCTCACCTGGGCCGTCTGGCGCGCCGGCCACCGCGCCCCCTAACCCCAATGCCGCGTAGTTAGCGTTATGGGCCGGGTGTCAACCGATCAATGATGTTGATGTTGATGGTGGCTTGGTAGTTGGTGCGGTCGATGTCGCCTTTGGCGCGGTGTTTGGAGATCGCTCGTTTGACCACGCGGGGGCTGACGCGGCTGCGTCGTGGTGGTAGCAGGTGGGTCAGCACGGCGTGGCCGATCTTGCCGACGAGGTCGATGGTGGCCTCGGCGATGACACCGGCGGCGAGGATGAGCTGGTCGCGGGCGGCATTGAGGGCGACGGTGAATCCGGCGCGGTCCGGGCTGGCGGTGGGGTGGGCCAGGGTGGCGTCGGCGATCGCGAGCCGCGGCGCTTGGTAGGTGACCAGCAGGGCATAAACCTCCTGGTCGATGCCGTGGCAGGTGCGGGCACGCAACACCCGTCCGCCCAGGATCGTGGATTTCAGCTCCAGGTAGCTGGTCTCGATCTCCCACCGCTGGTGATACAGCTCGACGATCTCTCCGGCCGGATGGCGGTGGTGGTCGAGCAGGGTGGTGACCAGCCGGTAGCGGCCGGTGTGTTGCTTGCGCCCGCCCAGGGTGACGGTGATCTCGGCGTCTATCACCCGCACGGTGACGCCGCCGAGTCGGCACAGCCAGGAGGCATCGGGCAGATGGCGGATGGGGGGCAGGACACGGCCGTTTTTGGCCCGGATGAGCAGGTCCGCGCCGCTAGCGGCGATCTGGCCGATCAGCTCGGCCACAGCGAAGTTGCGATCGGCCAACAGCAGCATGCCCGGGCGCAGACAACCCCAAAGCGCCGGCGCGTAGCTGATCTCACCCCTGCCCAGCGGGCCAAACACCGCGTCCAGCACGGTGCGGGTGCCACACGCGACCACCGCCACCAGCCGCAACATCGGATACCCGGAGCCGCCGTGGGTGCCGGCCTGCCGGCCATAGCGGGCCAGGTTGGCTGGGCTGTCGGGCACGAACATCGTGGTGCCATCGATCGCGCATACCAGCAGCCCCCGCCAGCGAGCCGCTCCCGCCGCCGGGCCGGCCAACAACGAAAACAACGCCCGTAACGGAGCCACACCCACTCGCCGACGCGCCTGCGCCAACGCCGACGAGCTCGGCATCGCCACCCCCAGCCCGTCCAGGCCCGCGATCAGTCGCGCCCACACCTGCTGATAGCCGATCTCGGCGAACAGCCCAGCCGCCAGCAGCAGATACACCACCACCCGCGAGGGCAGATCACGCACCCGCGTCTGCACCTTGCCCGTCGAGGCCAACACCTCATCAACCATCTCGAAGGGCACCTGCTGGGTCAGCTCACCAAGATGCCCCGGCGCGAACCGCCCCCCAGCCACCCGAACATCCCGAGTGATGACACACTGCGCTTCCAACGGAGTCCCTGCTGATCGACGATCTTGGTCGACGTTGTTCTAGCAGGGACTCCGTTGCCCACCTCAGCCGCCCTTGACAAACATGCCCCGCGCCTAACTACGCGGCATTGGGGTTAGCTCGGCAACCTTTCGGGCGGCGCGCATAGCCCGCTCGGCTGCACCGAGCTGCCGCCGGCGGCTAATCGTGCGAGTATCGCCGCCCGACGGGACGAGCAAAGCGCGCCGCGCGCTGGGGGGCGTCCCCGCCTCGAATCGGTCGCTGATGCTGCCCGGAGGAGTTGTGAGGCCCTATGAAGGCGCGCGGGCTGGTCTTCGATCTGTTCGGCGGCTACCTGCTCGATCGCGGCGGTGAGGTACGCCTGCGGGCGCTGATCGCGTTGATGGAGTGCTTCGCGATCCCCGAGGCGACCGTGCGGGTGGTGGTGGCCCGGCTGCGCAAGGAGGGCTGGCTGGCCAGCCGCCGCGACGGCCGGGAGACCAGCTACCACCTCACCGAGCCGGCGTTGCGGCTGGTGGAGGAGGCCCGGGAGCGGCT
>NZ_DASRBZ010000495.1:0-3309 GCF_035653355.1 Mycobacterium sp.
CTGAACGCCCATCTTCTTGATCATGATTCGGGCTCCCACAGGTCAAGGCCGGGCGCGGTCAGCGACCGCTGCAGCAGTCGGTTGCGGCAGTCGTCGGAGACCCCGGTGTAGATCGCCGTGGTGCTGGCGTAGGAGTGACCGACCTGCTCCTGGACGAAGCGCTCGGGATAGTCGAACTCGACCAGGTGCGTGACGTAAGAGTGCCGCAGCGAGTGCAGGTCGAGCTCAGGGTCGATGCCAGCCGCAGCGCGGGCGTGCTCGAAAGCCTCGTTGATCGACCGCAGCGACATCCGACCGCGGCGCTCGGTCACCCAGAACGCCCGATGCTCCCTCGGGACGAACATCGGCCGGACCTCGGTGAGGTAATGCTCGATCAGCTCGACGATCCAGTCGAACTCCGGAACCGTCAGGACAGTGCGACGCTTTGGAGCACTGCCGCGCGAGGATTTTCCGTGGCGAACGAACAGTCCGCCGACGCGGCCGAAGGCCTTGGCCTTCGGGTTGCTGCGTAGATCCACGAGGTCAAGGCCCCGGGCTTCCTGGCGACACAGCCCGAACGCGTAGACCGTCTTGAGCAGCACTGCGTCCCGTTGCGCGGCGGCGGCTCCCTTGCGTCGACGTTTCGCGGATCTCCTCGACGCGGCCGTCGGCGGCGTCGAACAGGGACTGGACCTCGTCGTAGCTCAACGGTCGCCGTGATGTGCGACCCTCGAACTCGACGTTGTGGACCACCGAGTTCCACTCGTGCAGCACCTGCTGCGGGGCAGCGCCGAACCGCTGCAGGCACTCGCCGGGCCAGCCGTAGCGGGCGTCAGTGACGTGGTCGCAGAACAGCCGCAGCGCGTTCTGGCAGCTGCGCGCGGTCGACATCGCCACCGAGATCGAGACCATGAACGCCTCGAGCTCGCCCGGTGTCCACTGCCAGGGGTACTGGTTGGAGAACCGGGCGAACCGGCGCACCACCTCAAGCCGGGGCTTGATCGTCGCGTCGGCCTGCAGGAAGCAGGATCGCTGCTGGCGTGACCACCCATCCAGCATCGCCTCAAACACCGCCGGCGCCGGGTCGAGATGCCGAACCCCAGCGGCCAACACCGAAGACGCCGTGCCAACCAGCGCCGTATCATGATCCACGGCGTTGTATCTAACACAACATCGATGCACCCGGTGTGGGCGCCCCCTGACTCGGCCGAACATTGCTGCCCGGCCGAGCCTGAAGCCCGCTGGGAAGCAGAACTACCCCTGCGACGAGCGCGGATCCCGACTACGCGGGTAGGTATTCCGCTCGCCGATCTCGCCGTTGAGGTTGTGGATGACGTGCTCCACGCCACGATCGATCGCCATGTCGCGACCCGTGGACTGAGCCTCAGCCTTGGTCGGAGCGCTGTTACTGGCGCGCTGACCGCCTTCAACCTCGTTGTACCAGCGGCCGTCGCGATGGACCATGTGGATGTCGCCTGCGGCCATGAAGGCCTTCCTTTCCTGCGCGTCGCGGGCAGCGACGCACTCGTCCCGTAGCCCGGCCGACCTGTTCGGCGGGGCCTGATACCCGCAAGGCTGACGCTGCCGGAGTACACAATAGGGGGTCGATCGCCCTCGCCCTGATGCGCGAACTCCGTCTGAGTGTTTACCGTGCGGGTCCCGGGACGGGGGTGTTAACGGCACCCCCGTCTCGGGCCCAGCTACTTCTCCTTGCGGACGCCCTTGAACGGCTCCTTCGCACCGTCCATGAAACGACCGGTGTCGCTGTCACGCTTTGTCCATTCGCCGTTGGGCGTCTGGGACTGTGTGCGACGGCGTACCGCGCCATGGCGATAGCCCTTTCCGCTGTTGTAGCCAACTTCCTCACCTCCCTTCACTCGCCCGGCCTGCCCTCAGGCCGGGAGCCCGACAGGTGGCGGGAGCCGGCAACAGCACCGGCCCCCGCCGATCCACTCGATGTTGCAATCACCGCAACATCGCCGTTTTCAACTGCATCCGCTCGTTGAGCCACAACCCTCGCAGACATAGCAGGATCCCGCAGGACGCATCTTCGTTCCGCAAGTCATACACAGTGGCGCGTCCGCAGCCTTGCCCAGTTGCAGTTCCACCAGCTCAGTGGAGCTGCCCACATACACCGGGGCGGGGCGGGCTTGCACCGGCGAAAGCGTGGTGGTCGACTCCACCGAGCCACGAAGGGTTTCGATATCGATGCCGTTATCCCTGTCGACGCCATAGTCCGCAGCTACCTGCATGGTGCGTTCTTCGGCAGACAAAATGCCCAACTGTTCTCGCTTGTCCTTAGGCAAGTGATCTAGCGCCATGCGACGGAACAAGTAGTCGACGACGCTGGTCGCCATGCGCACATCCGGGTCGTCGGTCATCCCCGCTGGCTCAAATCGCATATTGACGAATTTTGAGACGTAGGTCTCCAGCGGCACTCCATATTGCAACGCTATCGAGATCGCTATCGAGAAGGCGTCCATCACACCGGCCAAGGTAGAACCCTGCTTAGACATTTTTATAAACAGCTCGCCGAGCCCACCATCCGGATACGACCCCGCTGTCAGGTAACCCTCTGCGCCACCTACGGTAAATGATACTGTCTCGCTAGGCCGCTTCTTGGGGAGTCGCTTGCGCACCGGTCTGGCGTCAGCCACTGCCTTATCGGTCCCACTTGCACCGAACTTACCGGTGGACAGCGGTTGACCCACCTTGCAATTGTCCCGGTAGATTGCCAGTGCCTTGAGCCCCATCTTCCATGCTTGAAGGTAGATTTCTTCGACATCGGCAACCGTAGCCTTCTCCGGCATGTTGACGGTCTTGCTAATCGCGCCTGAGATAAACGGTTGGACAGCCGCCATCATGCGCACATGACCCATAGGGGAAATGGCCCGCTCGCCCATCGCGCAATCAAAGACCTCATAATGTTCCGCCCGCAGCCCTGGGGCATCGATAACATGGCCATGCTCAGAGATGTATTCAACGATTGCTTCGGTTTGCTCCTGCTGATAACCCAAAGCGGTAAGTGCCTTGGGTACCGCCTGGTTGACGATTTGCATCGAGCCGCCACCGACCAACTTCTTGAACTTGACGAGCGAAAAGTCCGGCTCGATACCTGTCGTATCGCAGTCCATCATGAAACCAATAGTTCCAGTTGGCGCCAATACGCTCGCCTGAGCATTTCGCCAACCGTTTTTATCCCCGATTCGGATGCCGTCCTGCCATGCCTTCGTAGCAGCCTTCTGAACGGTCCGATCATTGTGGTGGTAGGTACGGATCAGATCGTTGGCGGCGGCATGCTTGCGCATGATCCGCTGATGTGCCTCGGCG
>NZ_DASRBZ010000496.1:0-2292 GCF_035653355.1 Mycobacterium sp.
GGCTCGTCGGTACTCGCGTGGCGGACGACCTCGACGTCCTCGTGGCCGGGCGCGTGCCCGGTCGCCGGCGGCACGTCCAGCGGCGACGGCAGGTAGTCGACCACCGCGTCGAGCATCGGCTGCACGCCCTTGTTCTTGAACGCGCTACCGCACAGCACCGGGTAGATCTCGGAGGCGATCGTCAGCTTGCGGATCGCGCCCTTGATCTCGTCGACGGTGATCTCCTCGCCGCCGACGTACTTCTCGAGCAGCTCCTCGTCGGTCTCGGCGACGATCTCCAGCAGCTTGGTGCGGTACTCCTCGGCGGATTCGGCCAGCTCGGCCGGGATGTCGACGACGTCGTACTTCTCACCCAGCTTGGTTTCGCCGCGCCAGACCTTGGCGTTCATCTCGACAAGGTCGATGACGCCTTCGAATTCGCTCTCCGAGCCGATCGGCAGTTGGATCGGTACCGCGTTGGCGCCGAGCCGCTCCTCCATTGTCTTGACGGAGAAGTAGAAGTCGGCGCCGATCTTGTCCATCTTGTTGACGAAGCATATCCGCGGGACGTTGTATTTGTCGGCTTGCCGCCACACCTGCTCGGACTGCGGCTCGACACCTTCCTTGCCGTCGAAGACAGCGACGGCACCGTCGAGCACCCGCAGGTTGCGCTCCACCTCGACGGTGAAGTCGACGTGGCCGGGGGTGTCGATGATGTTGAGCTGGTTGCCCTTCCAGAACGTGGTGGTGGCCGCGGAGGTGATGGTGATCCCCCGCTCCTGCTCTTGCTCCATCCAGTCCATGGTGGCGGCGCCGTCATGCACCTCACCGATCTTGTAATTGATGCCGGTGTAGTACAGGATGCGCTCGGTCGTCGTCGTCTTGCCGGCATCAATGTGCGCCATGATGCCGAAGTTGCGGACGTTGCTCAGGTCGGTCAGCACGTCCTTCTGTGCCACAGAAGTCTTCCCACTCTTTCGGTTGCTCTAGTTCGTCGTTCGCTGTCGTCCTCGTCGCCGGCTCCGCTGCCGGTGAGGTTCACCAGCGATAATGCGCGAAGGCGCGGTTTGCCTCGGCCATCTTGTGGGTGTCCTCGCGTCGCTTGACGGAAGCCCCGAGGCCATTGCTGGCATCCAAGATTTCGTTTGCCAGACGCTCGATCATGGTCTTTTCACGACGCTGCCGGGAGAAGTTGACCAGCCAGCGCAGCGCCAGCGTGGTGGACCGGTCCGGGCGCACCTCGACGGGCACCTGATAGGTGGCCCCGCCGACACGCCGGCTGCGAACCTCCAGCGCCGGCCTGACATTGTCGAGGGCACGCTTGAGCGTGATGACCGGGTCGGTACCCGTCTTCTCGCGAGCATGTTCGAGCGCACCGTAAACAATGCGTTCAGCGAGCGATTTCTTCCCTTTCAGAAGAACTTTGTTCACCAGCTGAGTGACCAACTGCGATCCGTAGACCGGGTCGTTGACCAGCGGACGCTTGGGCGCGGGCCCCTTGCGCGGCATCAGCTCTTCTCCTTCTTGGCGCCGTAGCGGCTGCGAGCCTGCTTGCGGTTCTTGACCCCCTGGGTGTCGAGCGAGCCGCGGATGATCTTGTACCGCACGCCGGGCAGGTCCTTCACCCGGCCGCCGCGCACCAGGACCATCGAGTGCTCCTGCAAGTTGTGGCCTTCACCGGGGATGTAGGCGGTGACCTCAACCTGGCTGGTCAGCTTGACGCGCGCCACCTTCCGAAGCGCCGAGTTCGGCTTCTTCGGGGTGGTGGTGTACACGCGGGTGCACACGCCACGACGCTGCGGGCTGCCTTTCAGGGCCGCGGTCTTGACCTTGGCGATCTTGTCGCGACGACCCTTGCGGACCAGCTGCTGAATGGTTGGCATCTACCGGCTTCCTGTGTTGCGCTCTCGATTCAAGTCTGTGTACTGCAGTTATGCCCCGTCACGGTCCCCCGCGGCCGGGAGTGTCGCATGCGCTTGCCCCGGATTTTCATCCGTTGCGTCGTGGACATGCGAATTGGCCCGGCGTGCGCGCCTTACCAGCGCCTTGAGCCGCCAGGCACGAGCAACCACAATACCCGCCGCTGGTCGGGCAGGTCAAAGTGACGCAGGACGCCCGGTTTCCTGGTCGCTTTCGGTGAGTCCGCTGCGGCGTTCCAGGCCCGCCGCCAACCGCAAGACCATGTCGGAGAATACGGCGTCGGTGTCGATGTCGTCCATCACGCCGGTCATTTCCAGCAACACGAACCCGTGCAACGCGGACCAGAACTCCAGCGCCGCATAGAAGGCCTCTTCACCGTCGAGACCATAGGAG
>NZ_DASRBZ010000497.1:0-8323 GCF_035653355.1 Mycobacterium sp.
ACCCTGGACGCACTGGTGTGTTCCCATTCGGCGATCTTCTCTTCGCCGCTTTCGTCGGGCTCCCCCACTGCGAGCACATCGAAGCACAACGCCCGCAGCGAGGCATAAATGTCGTCGCGAATCGCCAAGCGCGCCAACGACTGCCACCGGTCATCTCGGGGAAGCGCCGATATCGCGGTCAGCAGACCGTCGGTCCCCAGGCGGTCCATCAACGCGAAGTAGGTGTCGGCGACCTCGGCGGGATCGCGATCTTCGATGTCGGCGATATCAATGATGTCGAGCAAGCTGAAGCGGTACAGACCCGTGGCGACCCGGTACGCCAGCTCTTTGGATGACCCTTGGGAAGCGAATTCTCGAGCTTCCTTTTCCACGATGGCTTTGTCGTCACCGCGCAACCACTCCGACATCCGCGGCGTCAGCGCTTCCACCTTCTTCGCGAATCGGTTGATCTCGGCGCCCACGGCCAGCGGCTGCGGGCGGTAGTTCAGCAGCCAGCGTCCCGCGCGATCGATCAACCGGCGAGTGTCCAACGTCATCCGGTCCGATGTCGCCACGGGCATGTCCGCCGCGCGGATCTGCCGCCACAACTTCTCTATTCCGAAGATGGCATCAGTGGCGACGTAGGTGCGCACCGCATCAACGGGTTTGACGCCGACGTCTTCAGTGATTCGGTAGGCATAGGTGATGCCGGCCGTGTCGATGAGGTCGTTGACCAGCATTGTGGTCACGATTTCGCGGCGCAGCTGGTGCGTGCGGATCTCCTGGCGAAAGCGCTCGCCGAGCACCGACGGAAAATAGCGCGGCAATCGGGCGGCGAAGACTTCCTGATCGGGCAGATCGGTGGCCAACACCTCGTCTTTGAGCGCCAGCTTCACATGCGCCATCAGCGTCGCGAGTTCCGGTGAGGTGAGCCCAATGCCGGCCTCGGCACGCCGGTAAATCTCCTTCTCCGATGGCAGCGCCTCGAGCTCTCGGCTCAGGCCGCGTTCGGCAACCAGTTGCCTGATCTGCCGCTCATGAACGTTCAGCAGACTGGCCGCGTTGGCCCGGCTGGTGCCCATCAGATCGTTTTGGTCGGAGTTGTCGGTCAGCACCAGCTCGGCGACCTCGTCCGTCATCGACTCCAGAAGTTGTGTACGGTCTTCCGGTTTGACCTTGCCGGCTGTGATCAGCGAGTCGATCAGGATCTTGATGTTGACCTCGTGGTCAGAACAGTCCACACCGGCCGAGTTGTCCAGCGCGTCGGTGTTGATCCGGCCCCCGCACAGGTCGTACTCGACTCGGCCTAGCGCGGTCACACCGAGGTTGCCGCCCTCGGCGATTACCTTGGCCCGCACCTCGTTGGCGTTGATCCGCACCGGGTCGTTGGCCCGGTCGCCGACGTCGACGTCAGACTCCGTCTCGGCTTTGATGTAGGTGCCGATACCCCCGTTGTACAACAGGTCCACCGGTGCGCGAAGAATCGCTCGGATCAAGTTCGGCGGTGTCATCTCGCCGACGTCGTCGTCGATACCCAGCGCGGCACGCACTTGGTCGCTGATCGGGATGGCTTTGTGCGCACGGCTATAGACCCCGCCGCCATCGCTGATCAGCGACTTGTCGTAGTCGTCCCAGCTGGAGCGCGGCAGCTCAAACAACCGTCGCCGTTCTTCCCACGACCGTGCGGTGTCTGGGTCCGGGTCCAAGAAGATGTGACGGTGGTCGAAGGCGGCCAGCAGCCGAATGTGCTTGGACAGCAGCATGCCGTTGCCGAACACGTCACCGCTCATGTCGCCGATGCCGACCACGGTGAAGTCCTCGGTCTGGGTGTCGACGCCCATCTCCCGGAAATGCCGTTTAACCGATTCCCAAGTGCCCCTTGCGGTGATGCCCATCGCCTTGTGGTCGTAGCCGACCGAGCCACCGGAGGCGAACGCGTCACCGAGCCAGAACCCGTAGGACTTCGCGACGTCGTTGGCGATGTCGGAGAACGTGGCGGTGCCTTTGTCGGCGGCCACCACCAGGTAGGCGTCGTCGCCATCGCGCCGCACCACTCCGGGCGGGGCGCTGACCTCGCCGGTCGTGTGGTCCACGTTGTCAGTGACGTCAAGCAACCCCGAAATGAACAGCTTGTAGCACGCAATGCCTTCATTGCGGATGGCGTCGCGGTCAGTGGCGGCATCGCCAGTGGTCAACGGCGGCCGCTTGACGACGAACCCGCCCTTGGCCCCGACCGGCACAATCACAGCATTCTTGACTGCCTGCGCCTTGACCAGACCAAGAATCTCGGTGCGGAAATCCTCGCGACGATCCGACCAACGCAGCCCGCCGCGCGCGACATGGCCGAATCTCAGATGCACACCTTCGACGCGGGGTGAGTACACGAAGATCTCGAACTTGGGTCGCGGCAGCGGCAGCTCGGCGACCAGCGGGGCGTCCAGCTTCACCGCCAGCACACCCTGGCTGCGGGCTGAACCTTCGTGCGTCACAAAGTAATTGGTGCGCAGCGTGGCCTGGATCAGCGAGGCGAATGCGCGCAACACACGGTCGGTGTCCAAGCTCACCAGAGCATCGATGTCAGCGGTCACCGCGGCGACGGCCGCTTGTGCGTCACGCTTTTTCGGCGAACCGGAGGGATCTTGATCGAACAGCGCCTCGAACAGCGCGATTAATGACCCTGCGGTGTGCGGGTTTTCGTTGACGATCGATTCGATGTGCGACTGGCTGTACGGGAAGCCGGCTTGCCGCAGGTATTTGGCGTAGCTGCGCAATACCGTAACTTGCTGCCACGTCAGCCCCGCGCGCAGTACTAGCTCGTTGAACCGGTCGATTTCGACCCGACCCTGCCAGATCGCGGTGACCGCCTCGGAGAACCGCCGCGCCGTGGCCTCACGCTCCGGGCCCGGCGCCGGCAGCGGGACGGTCGGCTGCGGCGTGATCTTGAACTGGTAAATCCACACCGTCAGTCCGTCAGGCCGGGTGACGGTAAATGGCCGCTCCTCGAGCACCACCACGCCCATCGACTGCAGCATCGGAAGCAGCTGACTCAGTGAGGCCGTTCGCCCGCCGAGATACCAAGTCAGCCGGGCGGTGTCGTCGTAGTCGTGTTCAGACAACACCAGCTTGACCGAGTCGTCGGACAGCCCTTCGATGATGCCGATGTCGGTGATCGCATCGCCGGGACTGACGACCTGTTTGTAGGCCTCGGGGAAGGCGGTCGCGTAGTGCTCGGCTAGACGTTGAGCAACCGATCCGGTCGCGGCACTCATCAGCCGGTCGGACCATGTTCGGGTAGCTTCGGTCAGCAGTTCTTCAATACGTACCCGGTTGGCTTCAGAGATGTCGACGCCGCGCAACCCGGATTTGTCCGCCAAACGAACCATGAAATGCAACAATGCCCAAGGCGATTCACTGACCCGAGCGGCGAATTCCAGACTGGTACCACCGAACTCACGCACCAGGATGTGCTCGATTTTGTGGCGGACAGCTGTGGTGTATCGGTCTCGGGGTAGGTAGACCAAGCATGAAACGAAGTGCTCGAGCCGATCGGCGCGCAGGAACAGCAGCGTGTGGCGTTGCGATCCGAGATCGACCACGGCCGTCGCCATTTTCAGCAGCTGCTCCGCGCTCAACGCGAATAGTTCAGATCGCGGAACGGTCTGGATGACGTCGAGCAGCAGTTGACCCGGATGGCTGGGATCGCGTGCCGCCAACGCGAGCGCCTCATGAACCCGGGTCGAGGCCACCGGGATTTCCAGCACGTTGGCATTCATCGCAGAAATCGTGAAGAGCCCGACGAAGCGGTGCTCCACCACGCCGCCCTGCGCGTTTTCCCGCACCGCCACGACATGCGGGTATGCGCCGTAGCGCAAATAGCTGGCAACCGTGGTCTGCGCCAAACCCAGCAATTTGTTGTCGTCGGTCAGACGGGGACGGGAACGCTTACGCCCACGCAGCACGCCAAGACCGCTGCCCTCATCGCCAGACACCGTCCCGTCGCGCACCAGGCAGAGCTGATAGCCCAGCAGCACAAAATTTCCGTCGGCCAGCCAGCGCAACAGCGCGGCTACGTCTTGTCTGTCCGGCCGGTCGTAGTGGCCGTCGAGGTTCACGTCGACGTCGTTGGCCAGCTCGTTGAGGGTGGCAATCATTTCGGCGGAGTCCGTGGCGACTTGGCGGACATCGGCGAGCACGCGCGGCAGCAGGCGTTCAGCCTCGGCGAGCGCGTTCTGGTCGACCGACGGCGAGAGCTGGACATGGATCCACGTCTCGTCGACGCTTTCAGTGCCACCGTTTCGCGGCTCGACGCTCAACAAGTCTCCGCGGGAGCTACGACGCACTTCGAAAACCGGATTCATGATCGCCAGGTAGGCGACGCCGAGCCGGTGCAGCAACACGGTGACGGAATCCATCAGCATGGTTCCGTGGTCGGTGATCACCTGTAGCGCGGGACCGAAGCCGGTCGGGTCGTCGGCCGCATACACCGCAACCCGACTTTCCCCAGCCGGCCGGTGCCGGCCAAGCCGGTAGTGCGCGCTCAGCAGGCCTGGCGTGAGCAGTGCCGTCGGCGACGGGTGCTCGCCGGGACCCGCCGCGGACGACTGCGCATCTAACTCGGGTTCGTCGCCGTGCGGGCCGCGGTAGGTGTCGGTGTAGGCCTTAGTGATCCAGTCCGGGACGTCTTCGTCACGGGTGAAGGTCGTCCAGTCGACACCGCCTTGCAGGCTGGTGGCCGGTGGATCGACCGTCATACCGCCTGCTCCTGCCTCAGCACCAAGGCCAGCGCTGGTGCAGCCGACATTAGTCGCGGGTCAGCCGGCGGTAGGTCACTCTATGCGGTCGGGCGGCCTCAAGGCCGAGCCGTTCGATTTTGTTTTCCTCGTAGGCGCCGAAGTTGCCCTCGAACCAGAACCATTTCGCCTCGTTGTCGGCGTCGCCCTCCCAGGCCAGGATGTGCGTGCAGGTGCGGTCCAGGAACCACCGGTCGTGGGAGATCACCACGGCGCAGCCGGGGAAGTTCACCAGCGCGTTCTCCAGGGAGCCGAGCGTCTCGACGTCGAGGTCGTTGGTCGGCTCGTCCAGCAGGATCAGGTTTCCGCCCTGCTTGAGCGTGAGCGCCAGGTTCAGCCTATTACGTTCGCCGCCGGAAAGTACGCCGGCCGGTTTCTGTTGGTCCGGGCCCTTGAACCCGAACGCCGACACGTAGGCGCGCGAGGGCATTTCGTTGTGACCAACCTCGATGTAGTCCAGCCCGTCGGAGACCACTTCCCACACCGTCTTCTTGGGGTCGATACCGGCGCGGGCCTGGTCGACATAGCTGATCTTGACGCTCTCGCCGATCTTGACCGTGCCGCTGTCGGGTGGCTCGAGCCCGACGATCGTCTTGAACAGGGTGGTTTTGCCGACCCCGTTAGGGCCGATGACGCCGACGATGCCGTTTCGGGGCAGGCTGAAGGACAAGTCCTTGATCAGGGTGCGACCCTCGAAGCCCTTGTCGAGGTGCTCGACCTCGACCACCAGCGTGCCCAACCGTGGCCCGGCTGGGATCTGGATCTCTTCGAAGTCGAGCTTGCGGGTCTTTTCCGCCTCGGCGGCCATTTCCTCGTAGCGCTGCAGCCGGGCTTTGCTCTTGGCCTGGCGGGCCTTGGCGCCGGAGCGCACCCAGGCCAGCTCTTCTTGTAGCCGCTTTTGCAGCTTGGCGTCCTTGCGGCCCTGCACCGCCAGCCGCTCGGCCTTCTTCTCGAGGTAGGTGGAGTAGTTGCCCTCGTAGGGGTAAGCACGGCCCCGGTCGAGTTCCAAGATCCATTCGGCGACGTTGTCGAGGAAGTAGCGGTCGTGGGTGACTGCCAAAATCGCACCGTTGTAGGCGGCCAGGTGCTGTTCGAGCCACTGCACGCTTTCGGCGTCGAGATGGTTGGTCGGCTCGTCGAGCAGCAGCAGGTCGGGCTTGGAGAGCAGCAGCTTGCACAGCGCCACCCGGCGGCGCTCGCCCCCGGACAGGTGGGATACCGGTTCGTCGGGCGGTGGGCAGCGCAACGCGTCCATCGCCTGCTCGAGCTGCGAGTCGATGTCCCAGGCGCCGGCATGATCGAGCTCCTCTTGCAGCCGGCCCATTTCCTCCATCAGCTCATCGGAGTAGTCGGTGGCCATGAGCTCGGCGACCTCATTGAACCGGTCCAGTTTGACCTTGAGGTCACCCAGGCCTTCCTCGACGTTGCCGCGGACCGTCTTCTCCTCGTTCAGCGGCGGCTCCTGCTCCAGGATGCCTACCGTTGCACCGGTGGCCAGAAAAGCGTCACCGTTATTCGGCTTGTCCAATCCGGCCATGATCCGCAAGACGCTCGACTTGCCCGCCCCATTGGGTCCGACGACGCCGATCTTCGCTCCCGGCAGGAAGCTCAGCGTGACGTCGTCCAGGATGACTTTGTCGCCGTGCGCCTTGCGGACCTTCCTCATCGTGTAGATGAATTCAGCCATTCCGCGGTGCTACCTCTCTGGTCTTGCACGATTGCTCGCGGACCATCCTAGGCACCGCAGCGCGGGCTAAGCCGACAGCGGCAACCGGGTACCACCCTCGGCGACGCTGTCCGCGCTGTCGGAGTGATCTGCGTCATCCTCGCTCGGATCAGCGCTGGGTTCCGCTGAGGATGCTGGTGCGGCGTCCGTTCCGGCGGCCACCGTCTTCTCGATGCGGGCAATGCAGCGCGAGAGGTCCGGACCGACAGAAGTGGCACGCATCTCCAACGTCGAGCGTCGATTGCCGTCGCGGTCCTCGTACTCGCTGGTGTAGATGTGGCCCGCGACGATCACCGGCGAGCCCTTGCCCAAAGACGCACCTACCCCCGATACCAGCCGCTGTCCCCAGCAGTTGACCGTGACGAACAGAGAGTTGCCGGCTTCCCACCTGCCGTCGGTGCCCCGCCGACGTGAATTGCTGGCGACCCGGAACTTCATCACCTCCTGATCGCCGACCTGGCGGCGCTGAGGATCGTTGACTATGTTGCCCACGACGGTCACAAAGGTTTCGAACATTGGTCATTCCTTTCCTGAAGAGGCGGTGCTCGTCGATGAGCGGGCAATCCCGGTGACGTGACACCGCCGGTGTCGGTCCTATTCAGCTCCCGACCGCCGACAGCAGCAGTTGCCCAGACCTGAACTGGGTGCCGTCTGTGGAGAAAGGCGCGTTTGGGGATAACCGCAGTCGCGTCCCGGCTGGGTCGTCAGCGGCTTGCTGTGCACAGGAGTCATGGTCGGTCCCCGCCTATCAGCGATTTGTTTCGCCGGCCGCCGGCATCTCCGCCAAGCAATCGCTGGTAGGCGGGCAAACGGTGTGATGTGCTCCCCAGAGACTCCCGCCGCTATCGCTGTCTCGACGCGTCGCGGCGGGCCAGCTCCGCAAGCATCGCGTTGTAGGCGGCCAGCTCCGCGTCATCGTCGCGTTCGGCCGCCCGGTCCAGCCGCTTTGCGGTCCGGCGATCGCTACGGGTCCATTGCACAAGCAGCGCGATCATGACGATCACCAGTGGTATCTCCCCCGCCGCCCACGCGATCGCGCCGCCCAGCCGCTGGTCACCCAGCAGATCGCTATGCCAGCTCAGTCGCAGGGAGCGATAGAAGCTTTCACCGAGGACGCTCCGCGTGCTCATCAGCACCACGCCAAAGAACGCATGCAGCGGCAACGACGCGAACATCACCGCTACCTTGGCCAGCGGGGGGATCGGCCGCGGCGTCGGATCGATGCCGATCACGACCCAGTAGAAGAGGTAGCCGCTGAGCAGGAAGTGCACGTTCATCAGTAGGTGGCCGAAATGGCTGCCGGCTGCGGCGTCGAAAATCCCGCCGAAGTACAGCCCGTAGAAACCGGACACGAACAGCAGCGTCGCCACGACCGGGTTGGTGAGGACTTGCGATAGCCGACTGTGCAGCGCGGCCAGCAGCCATTCGCGCATGCCCGGTGGCTCGTCGCGCCCGGCGGCGGGCAACGCCCGCAGTGCCAGGGTGACCGGAGCGCCGAGCACCAGCAAGATCGGAGCCAACATGGACAACAGCATGTGGGCGGCCATGTGCATGCTGAACATGGCCGGCATGTAGCGGCCCACCCCCGATGACGTCGCGAACAGCATCGCCGCACAGCCCAGCAGCCACGCCACGGTGCGGCCCCGCGGCCAGCGATCACCGCGACGGCGCAACCGCAGCACCGCCGCCGCGTACAGCCCGGCGAACACCAGTGCCGCCGTCCCGAAAACCAGGTCGAACCGCCAGTCGAACAGCACGCGCGCCACGGTCGGAGGCCCGGCGAAGTCGTAGCCGATCTTCACTTCCGGAACCGAAGGATTGAGGATCG
>NZ_DASRBZ010000498.1:0-21731 GCF_035653355.1 Mycobacterium sp.
AGCTGAACGGTGTCGTGGCCGGCGAGCAACCGGGTCAGTGCCCAGACGATCGCCAGCCACACGATGAGCACTGCCAGCGCCACCAGCACCACGCGCCAGCTCGGCCGTCCTTTGCCACCACCGAGCGCATCTGGCAGAGCACCGGCACCGCTTGCCACTTTGCGCGGATCCTGCAACCGGGTAATAAGTGCGATCACCGTGATCGCCAGAGTCACCGTCAACAGCGCAATCACGATGACCATGCTGAGCGGGCTGCTCGGCGCCTGACCGCGCGCGCGTCCATGCTGAGGGATATATCCGCGCAACGACGCAGCGACGACCACCAACAGCACGATCACGGCGACCACGCGCCCCGTCGCCTTGTCACGCATTGGCACACCACTCAACCGGTTGCCTGACGCCGTTGCGGCATCGGCGTTGCCCCATACTTGCACGTCAGCTGTCCGCATCGCCAGCAAATAGCGGCAGTTGCCCGGCGGGGCCTTGGGCTGCAGCTATCCGCGCTCGGCCATCTCGGCGAGGCGATCCAGCGACGCCCGTAGCCTCTCCGGCGTCGTGCGCCGGGCGCGGGGAATGCGGTTGCGATCGGTCAGCCGTGTCCAGTCGTAGGTATGGGTAACCCGCGTGTGGGTTTTGTCGATGGGGTCCAGCTCCCATCGCCAGAGGTGTCCCGGTGGCCGCCGGCCCTCTTCGGCGGGCCGCCAGGCGATGCGTCGGCCCTCTTCGAACTCCACAACGCTGTTCTCGCGGATGCTGCCCAGGGTGAGCTTCGTGATGAAGACGTCTCCGACGTTCCGAACGCGCTGCCCGGGTGGAGCTTCGGCGAGGTTGTCATTGCCGTCCCACCGGGGCTGCTGGGACGGATCGGCGATCAACTCGAAAATCGTTTCCGCCGCCGCGGCGATCTCGCGGCTAGCGCTCACCACACGAGGCAGTTCGGCGTCATCGGCCATGGACTGATCCAAGCATTGCGGCTCGCACGCGCCGAGCGCAGGAGTCGGAATCGCGCACCGTAACTTGCCGTACCGATATATCGGCGTCTGGCGGTGCCGGGTTGGCCGAGGTTATCCACAGTTGCGCGTTCATTCACAACTTTTGTCGGGAGACGTTGCGGCCATCGGATTTGTCACCATTGCTCCATAGCTTCGAGGCATGGGTCCACGGGTCAGCGCCGCGCAGGCACGAGAGCGAATCACTGCCGCTCTCGACGCCATCGACGCTGCCCACAACGTTTTGCGTGACATGCCCTCGACGGTGGTGGGCAACAAATTCCGCGTCGACGTCGCCGAGCGGTTGGAGACCCAACATCGCGTCAACCGCGGCCTGATGTACCGGTTCTTCGGCGAGATCGCCGACCCGCCAGACGAGACCGCCGCTGTACCGGCGGTTCGCGACATGCTCTGGACGCGGCTGCGGATCACGCCGAAAGAAATCACCCGACGCTTCAAGCTCGCGGCACGGATCCGGCCTCGCCGCTCGCTGACCGGTGCCCCGGTACCGCCGGAGCTACCCGAGTTAGCGGCCGCGGTTGAGGCGGGCACCGTCGGCGAGGACCACATCCGCGCGGTGTGCCGAGCGGTCGACGAACTGCCCAGCTGCGTTTCGCCGTCGGATGCGGCAAATGCCGAGCGCACGCTGGTCCTGCATGCAACCAAACTCGACGCCGGCATCGTCGCCAAGTTGGGCCAACGCATCGCCGACTACCTCAACCCCGACGGTCACTTCGACGACAACGACCGTGCCCGCCGCCGCGGCCTGCGCTTGGGCCCGCAAGGGCCTGACGGGATGTCACAGCTGAGCGGGCTGATCGATCCCGAGACTCGGGCCTATTTCGAGGCCATCGAAGCGGCGGTGCGGCCCGGCCGCCACCGATCCGAAACCGATCCCGAGCAGCGCGATAACCGCACCCCCGCCCAGCGCTGCCACGACGCGCTGAAACTCGGGCTGGAAGCCGCAAACGCCTCCGGCAAGCTCGGTCTGCACCGCGGCCATCCCGTCACCGTGATCGTCACGACCACGCTGACGGAACTTCACCAGGCTGCCCAGGCCGTGGCTGACCCGTCGATCCAGATGCCAGCACCCGCACGCACCGGCGGTGGGTCTCGGTTGCCGATGCGCGATCTGATCCGTCTGGCCGCCAAGGCAATTCACTATCTTGCGGTGTTCGACAACCACACGGAGCGTCCGCTTTACCTAGGACGGCAAAGTCGGATCGCCACTGCCGACCAGCGGCTGATCTGCTATGCGCGCGATCGCGGCTGCACTCATCCCAACTGTCTGGAACCGGGCTATCACTGCGAGGTTCATCATTCGCCGGACTGGGCGCACGGCGGTCGGACCGACGCTGACAAGCTGTACTTCGGCTGCGGCTGCCACCACGGCATGGCAAGCCGCGGCGAGCGTCGCACGCAGGTCACGGCGAGTGGCCGACTCGGCTGGACCGACGGCAGCGGTCCACCCCAGATCAATCACGCCCACCATCCCGACGAACTTCTGCGGGGAGGCCCCGATCCGCCCGACGAAGAGGAAAAGTGAGCGGGCGCCTTAGCCTTTGGGCCGCCAGACCCCGAACCGATTACCGTGCGGGTCCTGCAGATGCGCGAACTCGAGGGGGCCGTTGTCGGTGAACGGCACGACCACCGTGGCGCCAAGCTGCGTGGCCTTGTCGATGGTGGCGTGCACGTCGTCGACTTGGACATAGAAGATGGCCCAGGAGCCGCCGCCCATGGTCGAGGTGTCCCACACCCCGCCCTTGTCGCCGTCGATCATGCGGTAGTCGCCGGAGTCGCCGATCTGCCAGTTGAACAACCCGTTGTAGAAAGCCGTCGTAGCGCCGACATCGGGTGTGCCGACCTCGAAATAGTTCACGACGTTGGCCATGGTGGGCGTCCCTTCGTCCGATTGGATTGGGTGAACGTCGTGAGTATTGCGCAGCGGTATGACAAGCAGCGTCAGCGCCAGGCGACAGTGTGCTGGTAAGGCCGGAAGCTGCCGTCGAGAACCTGCAGATGCCCGATCGTGCGCCCGGTCCGCGGCTGGCGCCGGTGACGATCGCGACGCGCCCGTCGAGTCGCCCCGTCACCGGACTGACCCGACTTTGACGCCGTGGACCACGATCGCGCTCGTTTGGTCCACCCACGCGTCGTCGAGCTCTTCGTCCGGGCGCAGCAGCAGTCGTAACAGCGTCGCTCCCCCGATCAACTCGATCAGCCGGTCCGGGTCGACATCGGGGTGCACCTCGCCACGCTCAACGCCGTCACGCAATCGTCGCCGCACCGCGGCGAACAGGTCGGCGAAGCGCGACATCACTCGGGCGTTGAGCTCGGCGTCGGCGGTCATGTCGGCGACCAACCCGGGCAACGCGGCCCGCACCACCGGGCTGGTGAACACGTCGCGGGTGGCGGCGATCATCGCCCGAACGTCAGCCGCCACATCGCCAGCCGGAGCGGCCAGCGCGGTGGGCGCCGCCGGGAACGCGGCCTCGTGCACCAGTTCGGCCTTGCTGGACCACCGGCGATACAGCGCTGTCTTGGTGGTTCCGGCGCGCTCGGCCACGGCCGCCAGCGTGAGGTTCGAATAGCCGATTTGGACAAGCAGTTCCGCGGTGGCCGCCAATATGGCAGCGTCGATGCGAGGATCCCGGGGGCGTCCCGCGCCAGGGGCCTTGTCAACAGTGGTCGGGTCTGCTTTCATAACGCTACCCACCGTATCGTAATTGCCTCGTCGAGGAGGCGTCTGTGCCAACTGAACCGGCTATCGACAACGTCAGCCGACTCCAACGTTCCAGCCGCGACATCACTAGGCTGCCGGCGGTGCTGTCGCGCTGGCTGTCGACCGTACTGCCCGGCGGCGTCACCCCGCAGGTCACCGTGGAAAGCGGCGTGGATGCGACGGGGATGTCGTCGGAGACCATCATCTTCACCGCGCGCTGGCACCAGGACGGACAGCGGATGGACCAGAAGCTGGTCGCGCGGGTGGCCCCGACCGCCGCGGACGTTCCGGTGTTCCCGTCGTATCGGCTGGACCACCAGTTCGACGTGATCCGAAACGTCGGTGAGCTCACCGACATCCCAGTGCCTTCCGTGCGCTGGCTCGAACCCACCGGCGACGTGCTCGGAACACCTTTCTTTGTGATGGATCACGTCGATGGTCAGGTGCCGCCCGACGTCATGCCCTACACGTTCGGCAACAACTGGTTCGCCGACGCTCCGGCCGAGCGCCAGCGCGAACTGCAGGACTCCACCGTCGCGGTGTTGGCCAAGCTGCACTCGATTCGCGACGCGGACAAGACGTTTGGATTCCTGTCCAGCGGGGCGGGGGCCGCGCTGCGCCGCCACTTCGACTGGGTGCGCTCCTGGTACGACTTCGCGGTCCCCGATATCGGGCGCTCGCCGCTGCTGGAACGCGCTTTCGACTGGCTGCAGGCGCACTGGCCCGACGAGGCGGCGGCCGGCGAGACGGTGCTGCTGTGGGGCGACGCCCGGATAGGCAATGTGCTGTATCGCGATTTCCGGCCGGTGGCGGTCCTGGACTGGGAGATGGTGACGCTGGGACCGCGTGAACTGGACGTGGCGTGGATGATCTTCGCGCACATGGTGTTCCAGGAGCTCGCCGCTCTGGCAGGGCTGACCGGTCTCCCAGAGGTGTTGCGGGAGGACGACGTTCGCGCCACCTATCGGCGGCTCACCGGCATCGAACTCGGCGACCTGCACTGGTTTTACGTGTATTCGGGCGTGATGTGGGCGTGTGTATTCATGCGCACAGGTGCGCGGCGAGTGCACTTCGGTGAGGTCGAGAAACCCCACGATGTCGAATCACTGTTCTACCACGCTTCGCTGCTGAAACGCCTAATGGGAGAGGGTAATTGATGCTCGGACCACTTGATGAGTTCCCGGTACATCAGCTTCCGCAGCCGATCGCGTGGGCGGGCTCGTCCGACCGCAACTTCTACGACCGCTCCTACCTCAACGCCCACGACCGAACCGGCAACATCTTCCTCATCACCGGAATCGGCTACTACCCCAACCTCGGCGCCAAGGACGCCTTCGTGCTGGTCCGCCGCGGGGACACCCAGACCGCTGTGCACCTCTCCGACGCCATCGACCAGGACCGGCTCAACCAGCATGTCGGCGCCTACCGGATCGAGGTGATCGAGCCGCTTCGGCAGCTGCGGGTGATTCTCGCGGAAACCGAAGGCATCGCGGTCGATTTGACATGGCGGGGCCTGTTCGACGTGGTCCAGGAACAGCCGCACGTGCTGCGCTCCGGTAACCGAATCACGCTCGACGCGCAACGGTTTGCCCAGCTGGGCAGTTGGAGCGGCCGGATTGCCGTGGACGGTGAGGAGATTACCGTCGACCCGGCGACGTGGATCGGCAGCCGCGACCGCTCGTGGGGCATCCGGCCAGTCGGCGAACCGGAACCGGCCGGCCGGCCCGCCGACCCGCCGTTCGAGGGCATGTGGTGGCTGTACATGCCGATGGCGTTCGACGACTTCGCCGTCGTGCTGATAATCCAGGAGGAGCCCAACGGGTTTCGCTCGCTCAACGACTGCACCCGGGTCTGGCGCGACGGCCGCGTCGAACAGCTCGGCTGGCCGCGGGTTAGCACAAAGTACCGGTCCGGCACCCGTATTCCGACCGGAGCGACGATCGAGGCCAGCACCGCCGATGGCACACCAGTGCGCTTCGACGTCGAATCCAAACTGCCGGTGCCGATCCACGTCGGCGGCGGCTACGGCGGAGATTCGGATTGGCTGCACGGCATGTGGAAAGGCGAGAAGTTCACCGAGCGGCTCACCTACGACATGACAGACCCGGCGATCATCGGGCGGTCGGGGTTCGGAGTGATCGACCATGTCGGCCACGCGCTGTGCCGCGACGGTGACGGCGAGCCGGTCGAGGGCTGGGGGCTTTACGAGCACGGAGTGCTTGGCCGCCACGACCCTTCGGGCTTCAAAGACTGGCTGACGGTCGCGCCTTAGGCGCCCAACGTGGAGTTATTGCACGGAATTGATGGAAATGTGTGCGACAACTCCACGCTCGGCGGGTGAACGTGCGGCTTAGGCGGATTGCCGCGCTTCGTCAACCGTCACACGACCGAACACCATGTGGTGATCGTCGATCGGCCGCAGCCGGTAGTCGACCACGTCGCGCAGGAAGTCGTGGCTGACCACCCATGGACGACGGGTGCCCGACTTCGGCAGCACATCCAGGGCGCGCAGCACGTACCCGGACTGCAAGTTCAACGTCGGCTGTTCTGGCATCTCGGCGTCGCCTAGGTGCGGATACGCGTGGGTGTAGCCGTGAGAGTTCATGTATTCCAACAGCTTTGCCACCGATTGCGCTGTCATGTCGGCGCCCAATGTCCAAGACGCGTTGACGTAGCCCACACACCAGGCTGCGTTGGGCACGTCCTCCAACATGTGTCGCTTGTAGACGAAGCGATCATGCGGGTTGATCTTTTCGCCGTCGAGGCTGAGCGTGATGCCGCCCAGCGCCTGCAGCTGCAGCCCCGTCGCGGTGATGATCACATCGGCGTCGAGGTGCCGACCGGACTTCAACACGATGCCGGTCGCGTCCATGTGGTCGATGTGGTCGGTGACGACGTCGACCGCACCGTCGCTAATCAACTTGTATAAATCGGCGCCCACGAGGAAACACATGCGCTGATCCCACGGGTTGTACGGCGGGCGGAAATGGGTGTCGATGTCGTAGCCCTCGGGCAGGTTGCGCTCGGCGATGCGGCGAATCTGCCGCTTCATCACCTCCGGGGCACGGCGCGACACCTCCCACAGCAGCACGGCGACGAGCGCGTTGCGCCAGCGCACAAGCCAGTGAGCAACCTTCAGCGGCAACCATTTTCGCATCGCGACGGCCGTCGGCTCGACCTTGGGCGCGGAGATCATGTACGACGGCGTGCGCTGCAGCATCGTCACATGAGCCGCCTGTTCGCAAAGCGAGGGAATCAGGCTGACCGCAGTGGCCCCGCTGCCGATCACCACGCAGCGCTTACCCGTGTAGTCGAGTGACTCCGGCCAATGCTGCGGGTGCACCACCTCGCCGGTGAAATCCTCGATGCCGGGAAATGTCGGGGTATACGGATTGTCGTAGTCGTAGTAGCCGGTGCCGAAGAACACGAACCGGCACCGGTACGTCATCTCGACACCGTCTTGTTCGGCCCGAATTACCCAGGTGTCGCTGCTCGAATCCCAGTCGGCCGACCGCACGTAGGTGTTAAAGCGGATGTGCTCGTCGATGTGGTGCTTGTGGGCGGTGTCGTCGAGGTACTGCCAGATGTGCTCGCCGTCGACGATCATCTCCGGGCGGGTCCACGGCTCCCATGGGAAGCACAGCGTGTAGATGTCACTGTCGGACCGCACTCCCGGGTAGCGGAACAGGTCCCAGGTGCCGCCGAGGCGATCCCGTCGCTCCAAGATCAGGAAGCGAAGCTGCGGGTTGCGCTCCCGGATCCGGTAGGCGGCGCCGATTCCCGAGATGCCGGCACCGATGATCACCACGTCGAAGAACGGATCGTCGGTCATCGAGAAAGCTCCCTCGTCCGAGTGGTAGCTGCACCTACCAGACTAGGTTCACATCTGACAGGAAGAGGTGACGGATGCGTGCGGTACAGATTTCCCGGCTCGACGGTCCTGAAACGGTGCAGGTCGTGGAGCTCGACGAGCCGGCCGGCGATGGCGCCGTCGTCGTCGATGTGTATGCGGCCGGTGTCGCGTTTCCCGACGCGCTTTTGACCCGCGGGCTTTATCAGCACAAGCCGGAGCTGCCATTTGTGCCCGGCGCCGAGGCGGCAGGCGTCGTGCGCAGTGCGCCCCCCGGAGCGCACGTCAGCGCAGGGGATCGGGTCGCTGCGCTGACCATGCTCAGCGGCGGGATGGCGCAGGTCATCGCGTTGCCGCCCGAGCAGGTGTTCGCGTTGCCGGACACCGTTTCGTTCGAGGCCGGCGCCGGGCTGCTGTTCAACGACCTCACCGTGCATTTCGCGTTGACCCAACGCGGCCGGCTGAGCGACGGGGAAACGGTGTTGGTGCACGGCGCGGCCGGTGGCATCGGCACATCGGCGCTGCGGTTGGCGCCCGCACTGGGCGCGACGCGAACCATCGCGGTGGTCAGCACGCAGGACAAGGCCGACATCGCCAGGGCGGCCGGTGCAACCGACGTCGTGCTGGCCGACGGGTTCAAAGACGCGGTCCGTGAGATGACCGGTGGACGCGGCGTCGACATCGTGGTCGACCCAGTCGGCGGTGACCGGTTCACCGACTCCCTGCGCTCGCTGGCTCCTGGAGGCCGGCTTTTGGTGGTGGGCTTCACCGGCGGCGACATTCCGACGGTGAAGGTGAACCGCTTGCTGCTCAACAACCTTGACGCGGTCGGCGTGGGCTGGGGAGCCTGGGCAATGTCGCATCCGGGTTATCTCGCCCACCAGTGGTCGGAGCTGCAGCCGCTGCTGGCGGCGGGCACGATAGCCGCGCCGCAGCCCGAGGTCTACCCGCTGAAGCGAGCCGCTGACGCGATCGCGGCGCTGGAAAACCGCAGCGCCAAGGGCAAGGTCGTGCTCAAGATGCGCGACTAGCGCCTTGCGCGGCCGCGGGCATGCGGTTGACTAGCGGCATGCAGCAGTGGGATGCCGATGTGGTGGTGGTCGGCGCTGGTTTCGCTGGGCTCACCGCCGCTCGTGAGCTGGCGCGCAGCGGCCACGACGTGCTGGTGCTCGAGGGCCGTGACCGGGTAGGCGGACGCTCGCACACCGGAGCCATCGCGGGCGTACCCGTCGATCTGGGCGGCACCTTCGTCGGCCCGACCCAGGATGCGGTATTGACGCTGGCCGCTGAGCTCGGAATTCCGACGGTGCCCACCTACCACGAGGGCGCCAATCGGATCCGGTGGCGCGGGCGGGTCCGGTCGTATCACGGGACGATCCCGAAGCTGTCGCTGCCCGGCCTTATTGACATCGGCCGGGTGCGTTGGCAATTCGAACGCATCGCGCGCACGGTGCCGCTGGGCGAGCCGTGGGCCGCCCGACGCGCGGCGCAACTGGACGGGCAGTCGCTGGGCGGTTGGCTGCGCTCGGTGCACGCGGGCGCCACCGCGCGGGACTTGCTGGCGATCATGGCCAGGGTCACCTGGGGCTGCGAACCCGACGACGTGTCCATGCTGCACGCGGCCCGCTACGTCCGCGCTGCAGGTGGGCTGGACCGGCTGCTCGACGTCGAAGGCGGCGCCCAGCAGGACCGCTTCCCGGGCGGTACCCAGCAGATCGCCGAGAAGGCGGCCGCGGAGCTCGGCGAGCGCGTCGTGCTAGGCGCCGCGGTCCGCCGCATCGACCAGCACAGCGCCGGTGTGACGGTCAATTCCGAAAAAGGCCGAGCGCAAGCACGATTCGTCGTCTTCGCGACCCCGCCGGCCCATCGGGGGGCTATCGAGTTCGTCCCTTCGCTTCCTGTCGAATACCAGCAACTGGCGACGTGTTGGCCACAGGGGCGGCTGAGCAAGGCCTACGCCGCCTACCCGACACCGTTTTGGCGGGCCGACGGGTGCTCCGGGCAAGCGCTCTGCGACGAAGGCCCGGTGTTCATCACCTTCGACGTCAGCCCGAAGCCCGGCGGGCCGGGCATCCTGTTGGGGTTTGCCGATGCCCGCACATTCGACGGGCTGCCGCTCAATGAGCGCCGCCGCCAGGCACTGGAGTGCTTCGCCGCGCTGTTCGGCGACGCGGCGCTGGAGCCGCTTGACTATGTCGATCACCGTTGGGCCGCAGAGGAATTCGCGGCAGGCGGCCCGACTGCCGCGGTGCCGCCGGGTTCGTGGACCCGCTACGGGCCATGGTTACGCCGGCCGGTTGGGCGAATCCACTGGGCCGGCACGGAGACCGCCGACGAGTGGACCGGATTTCTCGACGGCGCCGTGCGCTCCGGGCAGCGGGCAGCCGCCGAGGTGGCCGGGCGGCTATGAGCTGATCCGCCGCGCCCCAGTCGATTTCGCGGCCGTCTCCGCGAGGGTTCGTAGCTGCCGGTTGACCTCGGCGGGGTGCTCTAGCATCGCGCAGTGGCCACCGGACAGTTCGACGAGTCCCACGAGATTCGGTGCGGAGCGAGCGATCCGGCGCGACTGGCTGATCGGGGTCAGCCGGTCTCGTTCGCTGCCGATCACCAGCGTCGGCACGGTCAGCCCGGCAAGGCTGATGTGCCGGCGCCCCAACCCGTCGGCGAGCATCCTGGCGCAGCCGCCTCGTGCAGCCGGTGGGGTCGCGGTGAACAAGTCGTAGATCAGCGCCGCAACCGCCGGATCGGCGTCGGCGCCGACTGCCAGCATCGCGATGAAGTCGCGGATCGGCCCCTGCATCACGCTGGGCGCCGCAAAACCACCGAACGTGGCAATCAGGCGCCGGCCGGCCAGCACACGCGCCGCCGCCAACTGCCGCGGAAGCGGCACCAGGTTCACCTTGCGCACCAGATCACCGGTGGTGGTGTTGATCAACGCAACTGCGTCGGCGCGGTGCTCGACCTTGTGGCGGTAGCGGTCGGACCAGGCCGCGATCGCGATGCCGCCCATCGAATGCCCGGCCAGCACGGCACGCTCCCCGGGCGCCAATGTGGCCTGCAGCACCGCATCGACGTCGGAGGCCAGGTGGCTGAGGCTGTAACCGCCACGCGCAGGGGCGCCGCTGCGTCCGTGGCCGCGATGGTCGAAGGCGATCACCCGGTAGTCGCCGGCCAGGTCGGCGATTTGGTATCCCCATACCCGAATCGCGCAGGTAATGCCGTGTGCCAGCACAATGGGATAGCCGTCCGGCGGCCCGAACACCTGGGTGTGCAACCGGGTACCGTCAGCGGCCCGGACATTCACGGTGCGGCTGGGCGGCAGCACCTCGGGCAGCGCGCCTGCTGTGCTGCCCCGAGCCGATCGCCGAGTACTCATCACCGCTCTCCTCGGATGCGGCGACATTGCCGCACCTCGATGCCGGAAGTTTAGCCGGGCAACTGCATGGTAGGTGTTAGATCACCAAACGACCCGCCGACGCGAAATTCCCGCACTAACCGGCCGTCAAACAAGCGGCTGCCGCAAGACACCGGTTTCGCCTTGCGGTGTCGCGGAAACCCACATCGGGTGCCGGGCCCGAGTCCGTTGACCGGCCTCGGACTATGCCGGAGGGATATCTGATGCGGCACCCACGCAATTCACCGAACTCGCCGCCTCGGGTGGTGGTGCTTGGCGACGGCGTGCTCGACGTGTGGCTGTCCGGGACGTGTCGGCGACTGTCGCGGGAAGGCCCGGCTGCCGTGGTGGACGTCGAACAATCCAGTGTTTGCCCCGGCGCCGCTGCCAACACCGCGGCCAACCTCGCCGCGCTGGGCGCCCAGACGGAGATCGTGACCCTCATCGGCAACGACGATGTGGGCCGCTCGCTGCGGCGCGAACTACACCGCGATGGTGTCGGCACCGAGCACGCGGTGAGCGCGGCCGGACGCACGACGCCAAGCAAAAGCCGCGTCGTCGCGTCCAGTCGCGTGCTGCTGCGCTTCGATCAAGGCGATCCGCGCCTGGCTTCGGAGGCCGAAGCGCGTCAGCTGGCCGATGAGCTCACTGCGGCACTGCATGTCGCCGACGCACTCGTGATCTGCGACTATCGCGGCGACGTCGCGCATTCTCATGTGTTCGCCGCTCTCGACGCGGTGCGGCACCGGCTGCCGCTGCTGGTCGTCGACGGCCACCGGCTGGGCGCCTGGCGGTCGATGCGGCCCGATGTTGCGACACCGAGCGCCGCGGAGTCGATGGCGCTGTTGCCGGATGCGAATCCGGACGGCCAGGCGCGGGCCGACTTCTTCGTCGCACAGCGTCGCCAGTTGGCGGACGCGACGGGGGCGGACACGGTCGTGGTCACCCTCGACAGCGAGGGCGTACTGCTGCTCGACGGCGACCGCCCGCCATACCGCACCGCCGCTCAGCGCGCGCCGGAAGAGAACTGCGCCGGCGCAGGCGACACGTTCGCGGCCGCCATGACGGTCGGCCTGTTACAGGGGATGTCGGCGGAGCAGGCCACCGACTACGGCCAGCGCGCCGCCGACGTCGTCACCGCACAACCCGGCACGTCGGTGTGTAGCAGAGCCGAGCTCGACGAGCGGATGGTCAGCGGCGTACCTATTTCGTCGGATGCGTTGGCGCGCAGGGTCGCTCGCCACCGCAGCGCCGGGCACCGGATCGTGTTTACCAATGGCTGCTTCGACGTGCTGCACCGCGGACATGTCGCATATCTCAAGCAAGCCAAGGGGGCCGGCGACGTGCTGATCGTGGCAATCAACAGCGACGAAAGCGTGCGCCGACTCAAGGGCTGGACGCGACCGATCAACAACGAGATCGACCGGGCGGCGGTGCTGGGCGAGTTGAGTTGCGTGGACTATGTGACGGTGTTCGACGACGACACACCAGCGTCGCTGATCCAGCTGCTACGGCCCGATATCTACGTCAAAGGCGGCGACTACACCGCCGACATGCTGCCCGAGACACCCGTAGTGCGCAGCTACGGCGGCGAGGTCCGCACGCTGGGCTACGTCGCCAATCATTCGACCACCGAGACGATTGCGCGGATCCGGGCGTCCGTCGACTGTTAACGCAACAAGTCGCGCAGCTCGTCCATCACCGCGTCGGGTGAGACGTCGGACACGAACGAAACGTCATGCTTGCACGGGTCAGCAGACACGCAATCCTGGTCGCACACGGGGCAGCGGCTGGTCCACGACATCACTACCCGATCTCGCGAGCGGCCGAGCGGCGCGTAGTGAAAGACGTTGGGCAGCCAGAAGATGCCCACCGTGGCTGTGCCGACGGCCTTCGCCAAGTGACGAACTCCGCTGTCGTTGCCCACCAGCACGTCGCAGCGGGCCAATACGCCGCACAACGCCGAAAGGTTCAGCTCGCTCAACATGGCGACAGCATCGGCGTCCGCGCCACACAGCATTGCGCGCGCCCGCTCGGCAATGTCGCTCATCAGCTCCTGCTCGCGGGGTGTGCCCACGATTACCACACGGGCGCCGTCGTTCACGCAGCGGCTCACTACAGTCGCGAAATGCCCTGCGGGCCAACGACGTCGGGCGTCACGAGCACCCGCGTGGACAGCAACCACCGGACCGGAAGACCATGGCATAACCTGGTGCGCGCGCTGCCGGTCGGCGTCGGTGACTGCGATCGACGGTTCCAGCCTGACCGGCGGTGCCCCGGCCAGCCCTGCGACTTCCAGCCAGCGCAATACCTCATGCTGGTAGAGCCGGTAGGGGATCCATCGGGTGAGCGGCTCGGCGCCGTCGGCGCGCGCTCCGACCGTCCATTTGGGGCGCAGGCTCTTGACGAACGGATTCGACGATCCGCCGCCGCCGTGCAGTTGGACACCCAAGTCGATTGGGTGGCGTCGGATCCAGTCCCAGAACCCGTCCTCGGCCGGCGGGTCGCCGCCGTCGTTGCCGGGGTCGTAGATGCCGGGCATCGGCGGTAGCGGCAGCGCACGGCTCACCGGCGACGGCCTTGCGGTCAGCAGCGTGGTGTGCGGCGGCGCGCACAGCAGCATCAGCTCGGCGTCGGGATAGGCAGCCTTGAGCGCCTCCATCGCGGGAACGGCCATCAGCAGGTCGCCCAGCCCGCCGCCGCGCAGCACAGCGATCCGCCGCACATCAGGCCAGCGCTGTTCCGTTGGTCCCACTGCCACCGTCGGCACCGGCACGGTCCTCACCCTCCACTTCGTCCCACTCGCGCAATGACGTTGCGGTCGCTGCGGATTGATGTCTGCGGTTACCCGACCGGCATCGCTCAGCAAACTCGACCAGGCGGCGGGCCTCTTTCCCGCATACGGCCGCCACCTCGGCAAACAGTGGTTAGAAGCCCGGCGACCTGGCTATTCTCCGATTCGTCATGACACATCGGGCGGACGCCCCGGGCGACGGAAAAGCTCGTTCGACGTCCGGGATCCAGGATCGTAGGTACCGCAACCACTCCATCGTGGTCGGCGCCAAGGTGCTGGCCGCGCTGGTGTCGACGGTGGCGGTCGTCGTTACGGGTATCGCGTGGAGCGCCTATCGCACCGCGTCAGCTGGCATCACCAGATCCGATGCGCTGGCCGGTGAACCGGAATCGACCGGAAGCGAGCAAAACATCCTCATCATGGGACTGGATAGTCGTCGCGACCAGCGAGGCCAGCCCTTGTCGCCGGAAATCTACGACGCGCTGCACGCAGGTGACGAAGATACCGGCGAGAACGACGCAGATGCCCTCATCCTGTTGCATTTGCCGGCCGGAGACGCTCCCGCGACGGCCGTTTCGATTCCCCGCGACGACTATGTCGACCTGGCCGGATGCTCGCGGTCGGACTGCCGGGGCAAGGTCAAGGAGGCCTACCGTCTGGCCTACCAGGCCGTGATGGACGGATCGGCCAACGCGCTGTCCGGGACCGCCGGTGCCCACAGGCAAGATCCCGCGACCAAAGAACAAACCGCCCGTGAGGGGGGTCGCAAAGCCGAGATCAGCACGGTCAGGCGTCTACTGCAGGTCCCGATCGACCACTTCATCGAGGTCACCCTGGTGGGGTTCTTTCAGATCGCCAAGGTGGTCGAACCCATCACTGTGTGCTTGAACGAGGACACATCTGATCGCTACTACTCGGGGGCGGACTTTCATCGGGGCCGCCAGCAGATCACTGCGGCCCAGGCGATGGCGTTCGTGCGGCAACGCCGAGACGCCGACAACGCGGCGTTCACCGACCTTGATCGAACGCGCCGCCAGCAGGCCTTCATCGCCTCGCTGGTCAGCGCGCTGCGCCGTAGCGGGGTGGTGTCTAACCCCGAGCGGCTGCACAAGCTCCTGGACGTCGCGAAGCAGAATGTGGCCGTCGACGCGGGGTTCAACTTGGAGGAGTTCCTGCGCAACGCGTCGGCGCACCCGAATCGCCCGGTCGCGCTCTACACGCTTCCTGTCACCGATTTCACCGAAACCTCCTACGGCGAAGACGTCAATGTCGTCGACGTATCTGGTATTCGCACCATCGTGCACAACCTGGTCGGCAACGATTCGCCCGCGGCGGCGGCTTCCACAAGCGAGAGTGAGTCTGCGCTGCCGTCGGCGGGCGGCGTCACGCTCGACGTGGTCAACGCCTCCGGTAAAGAAGGAGAAGCTGCCAGTCTGCAGAAGTCGTTAGCTACAAATACTTTCACAGCGGGGAAGGTCAGCACCGCCGAGTCCACGAGGCAGACGAGCACGATCGCCTACGGGCCCGGCGCGAAAACGGCCGCGACCGAACTTGCGGATGAGCTGAATATCACGGCCGCCGCCTCCGACACCGTCGCCCCCGACACCGTGCAACTGACGGTGGGCACCGATTTCACCAGCTTTGACTACCCGCATCGCATGTCGGCGTCGCCGACGACAACCACCGGGGAGCCTGTCACCACGGTGCCCGCCACCGGCACCGGCACGCGAGAACCGACGCCTAACAACCTCACACGGATGACCGCCGATGACATTCCCTGCGTGAAGTGATATTGAAGAGAGCATGAAACGTCTTGTGTTCAGCGCGATGCCTGCGGCCGCTTTCACACTGGCGGTTGCCACGATGATCTCGGCCGCACCTCTTGCCCACGCGCAAACCGATGTCGAAAACAGCTGTAAAAGCTCCGGCGGCCAATATACGTCGCAGGAGGTACAACCTCACTGGGGTGCCGATCCGGTTCTCATCGAGACATGCTGCACCGGTGGCGCATCGGGGCAATGCACGACGTACCGCGACGGCGTGCCGGGGCCCACATACGGAGGAAGTTAGGCGGCAACGCCGAGCCTCCCGCAGAGCGGGGTTGGGTCCCGCACGGGACGAGGCCGCAGTTCCACCGTCGAGTCGTTACAGATCTCCGGCGGCGGTGAGGGCTGCCTCGCGACATAGTTGATGCCTTCGCGCGCGTCCGCAGGCCACTTCGAAGGCGCAGATCGCCATCGCAGCCGCTTCGCGCGCGACCTGGCCGGCATGAGCTTTCTCGAGCGGCTCAAACCTGGAGTGGCACTTTTGTTATAAACGTTTATCCCAAACGTCGCATGGGTAACTCTAGTAACAGGGTCGGCCTTGCTGGCCCGCCACGACAAACCAAGAAAGAGTGGAATGGAACATCTGTATGAACACTGTCCTGTACTTCAGCCCCACTGGCGTCGCCTATGAAACCCGTGCCTTCAGCAAGGCCGACATAGCTGATCTGGTTAACGACTGTGGTCTTGAAAGTCTGACCAGCACCGACGGACAATTCGATTTCTGGTTCACCCCGTCGACGCGGCGCTGCCAACGCCGGCCCACCCGTAGTGCTACCGAATTGCTCTTAGCGACAACCAGGTTCACGGCGAAAACCGTGCCGCTGCTCCGCGGCGGAGTGGTTGTCGCCACTCATGACTCCGACGGCGACCTTGACGGGCTCAGCTGGCAGCAATTGGAGGTTTTGGTCCAGCGCAGCCGCTCATTGACCAGGCGCGACGACCGGGTGCTCAGCCGGCGGATCACGCGCGATTTACGCCGCCAGCGCCGGCACATCGCTCAGTCTGCGGCCGCTCGCCAGCAGACGACTACGCCCAGTGGCCAGGCGGTCGGCCCTGTGCTCATGTGGCACTGACACCCATCAGACACAAAAACGGCCCCCGGAGAATTTTCCGAGGGCCGTTCCATTTAGTAGCGGGGACAGTGTGTGGTTCCAGGACATGCGAATAGCGTGTCTCAAGACATACGAATAGGTCGCAGCGCCACTGTCGGTGGGTGTCGAAGGCTCGCCTGGTCATCACCGCCGTCCTCATCGAGGGCCGCAGCCAATCTGAAGTAGCCCGTGCCTACGGGGTGTCCCAGTCCTGGATTGCCGGCTGGTCAAGCGATACGCCTGGAAGGACAGGCCGGATTTGAGCCGCGTTCACGGGGCCCGCACACCAGCCCCACGCGGCTACCGCAGACGACCATCGACTTGATCGTCGAACTATGGGAGAAACCGGCCAGCAAAGGGCTCGACCACGGGCCGCACACCATCGCCTGGCACCTTCGCCATCACCACGGCTTGGTCATGGCGGTCAACTCCATCCATCGCCACCTGCGCGCGGCAGGGTGGGTAACACCAAGACCGCAGCGGCGTCCCAAGTCCTCCTACATCAGATTTGCCGCCGAACAACCCAACGAACGCTGGCAAGCCGACTTCGCCCACTGGTGGCTCGCCGATCACACCCACACCGAATCCTGTGCTGGATCGACGACCACGCCCGATACGCCCTGTCGGTCACCGCGCATCGCCGCGTCACCGGCCCCATCGTCTTGGCCGAATTCCGTTCAGCCGAGACTGCGGTCAATCCTGACCATGAGGACAAGCGCCATCTCGGCGTCGCGGCCAGCGGTTCTACATACGCGGCGCGCGCCGTTATCCGGTTATAAGCGCGCCGCCGCCGCCTATGCTGGCGCCCATCCCAGCTGCTAGACAGCCCGTCGACAGCAGCAACACAGCGGTCAGCACTACGGCAAGTGCGACAGCTCTTAGCGCGCTCTTGATGCTCTTCATCGGCGTCCTTTCTCGCTGGTTGTTATACATTTGTCCAGTTGGATGTTATAGCGGTCAGCTGCGTGGCGGTACGGTTTTTCTACATCTGTGTGATTGGTGATTCCAGCGGCGTTACCAGCAGCCGCGGCGAAGGTCCTGGCCTCCTTGCGGGACGGCTCCGCTCGACGTCTCGGGTGCTTCATCGGCCTGCCCCACCCCCGCTGGATGTGCTTCGAGCGCAGCGCCGCCCCTCAGCTCGCGCTTAGCCGAGGGTCAGCACAGGGCAACCCCAACAATGCCGACCAGTGTGTGTTCGTTGCTCTATGGGGCATAAATTGCTGTCCATGGCTGACGCGAATACGGACACTTGCCAAGTTCGGCAGACCTTCGCCAAATCGCCGGTAACTGCGCTGTGATCTACTGTTCGCCTGCCTGTTGACAAGGCGCTCGGTAGGTTGCGTCGCCGCCAACTTCCTAGGCCGAGCGAGTACGCGAGGCCAATAGAGCAACAGGAGATTTATGCAGGAGCGGTATTTAAAAATTGACGTTAACTTCTCTTGGCATTTGATCTGGATATTCGCTTTATTAGAAGGAGTCACGGTTCCTTTAGTGCCGTTATTGTCTGAAAATGGACCCAGCGTAAACTCAACTGAACACAATGTGACTGCGGCAGCGCAGCTCGTAGTATTTGCCCAAAAAATGGTTATTGTTGGTATCTATGGGATGTCTATAGGGTATATCGGGACGTTAGCAATTTGCCTGTTGTTGAATTATATCGCTTTTCGTAACATAAAAATTTATCTTAATAATGCCATTATTAGGCAAGTGGCCCGCCCACTAGTTATCGCGCTGTGGGGAGGTGTGTTATTAGCAATTATTTTTTGGATACAGCAATGCATCGGCAGCGTATTAGCACTTTCCTCGATAGGGAGTTTAATGGTTTTTGGGTTTGCCTCTGCCGCGGGTGGTGTTATCATTACTAGTGCGATTTATTTGCTAACGGTAAATGTCACATCTCGCATGGGAATCCAAATAATTACCACAGAACAGCGATTCTTGTTGGCCAAACTTCCAATTATCTCGTTTGCTATGTTGGTCGGACTCTATGAAGGATTCGCCATGCCGATTTTTCAAGGATGGCAATTAGCACCTCAACATAAAGTGTTAGTTGCACTACTGGTGGGGGTTTCGGGTGGCGCACTTAGTAGTTTGATAGTTGTTGCGCTAGCTCACGTACCTGCGGTTAACAAGCACACGTGGCTAAAATTTTCCGTAATGGCCAGAGCCTAAACGCTGCGGCGCTTACTCACACTGGGATTGAGAAAATTTCCGTTGCGGATTGTAGCCCGCTCGGTCAGCACCCAGCGATCATCCAGCAACGCATCCGCCACGTCTATCGATGGCAGCGGCGTGCCCCGCTTCGAGCCGCACGGCGAAGAGCACCGCCAATCGCAGTTCGGAATCGATGGTCCCGATGTCGCTCATGCGCGAACGGTAAGCCCGCACCGTGCGCGTTCCAACGAATCGTTAGCGTTATGAATGTTCCCAAAAGTGTTCCCGTCGGGCATGAAAATGGCCCCCAGAGAGTCCTCTGAGGGCCATTTTGCCTAGTAGCGGGGACAGGATTCGAACCTGCGACCTCTGGGTTATGAGCCCAGCGAGCTACCGAGCTGCTCCACCCCGCGTCGGTAAATGTCAGGTTACCGAAGACCCGCCACGGCAGCCAAATCGCGCAAGCCAAGGGTCCGCGCCGGCCCTCACGGGTTGGCGAGCGGGCGCAAATTGCCACGGTTCACGGCGTGTCGGCGTACAAACACGCCCGCTCGCGCCGCGGGGCCACCATGGCGGCCGGCGGCGCCGGCGGCCAAATCCGTCGCGTTACTTGGTGCTGTTGAACTTGTTGATGGCGTCGTCGAGGCGCTGCAATGCGGCGCCGTAGGCGGCGAAGTCGCCCTTCTTCTGCGCGTCGCGCGCCGCACCGATCGCCGACTGAATCTCTTTCAGCGCGGCGGCCTTGGCGGCCGATAAGCTGCTGGCCCCGTCGGGCGACGGGGGTACGGCCGCTGCAGCCGGTGGCGGGGGCGCCGTAGGAAGCGAATCGGCGGGCGGCCGGGCACCCGATGCCGGGCTGGGGGGCGCACCAGCATCGGCCGGCGCGATCCCCGTCGCGGTGGCGCCCGCACCCGGGCCGAAAATCCCAGTGAGCGCGTCGCTGACCGTGGGGCCGTAGCCGACCTTGTCGTTGTACATCATCGCTACCCGGATCAACCGCGGATACGAGGAGGCAGCATCGCTGGCGCCCGGAGAGGCGTAGACCGGCTCGACGTACAGCAGCCCACCCTGGGCGACCGGCAGGGTGAGCAGATTGCCCCACCGGATGCGGTTCTGGTTGTCGCGCCCGATCACCCCGAGGTCCTGGGACACCGCGGTGTCGGTGGTGATCGCATTGTTGGCCAGTTTCGGACCGTTGACTTGTCCCGGGATGGTCAGCACGGTGATCTTGCCGTAGGTCGCCGGATCAGAGCTGGCGCTGATGTAGGCGGCCAGATAGTCGCGCTTGAACCGGTTCATCGCGGTGGTCAGCTGGTATGACGCCGAATTGTCGTCCTTGGCAAGGTTTTTCGCGACGATGTAATACGGCGGCTGATAGCTGCTGGCGGTCGGGTTCGGGTCCAGCGGCACGTCCCAGAAATCCGACGTGGAGAAGAACGTCACCGGGTCGTTGACGTGGTATTTGGCCAGCAGCATCCGCTGCACCTTGAACAGGTCTTCCGGATAGCGCAAGTGCTCGGCAAGTTCGGCCGTGATCTCGCTCTTGGGTTTGACGGTGCCGGGAAACACCTTCATCCACGCTTTGAGAACGGGGTCCTTCTCATCCTGGGCGTATAGCGTGACAGTTCCGTCGTAGGCGTCGACGGTGGCCTTCACCGAATTGCGGATGTAGGAGACCTGTTTGTCGGGGGCCAGCCGGTTGAACGCCACCTCGTTGGAGTCGGCGGTAGCCGAGGACAGCGAGGTCAGCTCTGAGTACGGGTAGTTGTCCAGGGTGGTGTAGCCGTCGATGATCCACACCAGCCGCTTGTTGACGATCGCCGGGTAGACGCTGCTGTCGGTGGTCAGCCACGGCGCCACCGCTTCGACCCGCTGCGCGGGATCGCGGTTGAACAAGATCCTGCTGTTGGAGCCGATCACGTTGGAGAACAGGAAGTTACGTTCGGCGAACTTGGCCGCGAACACGCTGCGCGACAACCAGCTTCCGATCGGCACTCCCCCAATGCCGGTATAGGTGTAGTTCTTGGTTTCGGTGTTGGTCTCGTAGTCGTATTCGCGGTCTTTGCCGTTCTTGCCGACGATCGCGTAGTCGGCTGCGGTGTTGGAGATCACCGGCCCGAAGTAGATGCGCGGCTGGTCGAGCCGGGCCGGGCCGTCGGAGAGCACGGTGCCGTTGGCCCCGACGACATTCACGAGGAACTCCGGGTAGCCCCCGTTTTGGTTGGGGTCGTTGGCAATACCGCGGACGGTGTTGGCCGGTGACGCGATGAACCCGTTGCCGTGGGTGTAGACGGTGTGCCGGTTAATCCAGTCCCGCTGGTTGTCGATCAGCCGGTCGGGGTTGAGTTCGCGGGCGGCGACAACGTAGTCGCGCAGGTTGCCGTCACGGTCGAGGTAGCGGTCGATGGACAGCTGGTCGGGGAAGTAGTAGAAGTTCTTGCCCTGCTGGAACTGGGTGAACGCGGGGCTGACGATCGTGGGGTCGAGCAGCCGGATATTGGAGGTAGTGGCCCGGTCGGCCGCGACCTGCTGGGCGGTGGCCTGCGAGTCGCCGCTGTAGTTGCGGTAGGTGACGACGTCGTCGGTCAGTCCGTAAGCTTGCCGTGTCGCGGTGATACTTCTGCTGATGTATTCGCTTTCCTTTTGCGCGGCATTGGGTTTGACGCTGATCTGCTCGACGATCAGCGGCCAGCCTGCGCCGACGATCAGCGAGGACAGCAGCAACAGCACCAGCCCGATCGCGGGAATCCGCAAGTCCCGCAGGGCGATCGCCGAGAACACAGCGGCCGCGCATATCACCGCGATCGCCACCATGATCAGCTTGGCCGGCAATACAGCGTTGATGTCGGTATAGCCCGCGCCGGTGAACGGCTTGCCGCCACGCGTGTGCGAGAGCAGCTCGTAGCGGTCC
>NZ_DASRBZ010000499.1:0-3026 GCF_035653355.1 Mycobacterium sp.
TGACGTCAACTGGCACTTCGACTACTACGCCGTTCGACAAGCTTGGCGTCTATCGCCTTCTGTTCCGCCTGCGCGAGACGCCCGAGTTGGAGAGCTTCTGCGAGGAATTGCTCGGACCGCTCGAACGATACGACAAGGCCCGCGGCACCGATCTGGTGTACACGCTGCAACGCTACCTGGCCTGCAACTGCAACGTGGCGCGCGCCACGGAAGAACTGCACCTGCACAGAAATGGCCTGCTGTACCGCCTGCAACGCATCAGCGAACTGACCGGCGCCGACTTCGGCGACGCGCGCCAGCGCCTATCGTATCATCTCGCGCTGCTCGCCCGCACACTCGAGCCGGGCGACTGAAGGGTGGGGACCGCTACCTTACCGGTCACGCCGGCCGATAGTGCCCTGTGTGAAAGTTCTGATGACGCCATTATTCAGTTGTTCACGCACTATTCTCACACTGCAGTGGCCGGTTCAGTATACTAGCAGTAGCCGCACTGTCGCATCCGGCTGGAGTACTTTGGTCCTGGTTAACATTGGCCATATATCGTTAACATTCCAACGTTCTCGGCCCTGTACGATAGCGGCGATGGCACCCTGCAGCCCGCTGGCCGGCCACTTTGTCCCCGCGTTTCTACCATTGGTGCACATGTAGTAAGGTCACGATGGCCCAACAAGTTCTGCCCCCGCTACCCTTCGAAGAGGATCAGACCAGCGGCTCGGTCGACGCTGAACTGGTTATGCGCGCCCTGCATAATGACGTCGATGCCTACGGGGCATTGTTCGACCGCCATGCGCCGCGCGTTAGCACACTGGCGTTCCATCTGGTCGGCGATCGCACCGAGGCGGAGGATATTACCCAGGACGCGTTCTTGCAGGCTTTGGGCGCCCTGCCGACCTTGCGCCAGCCGGAGGCTTTTGGCGCATGGGTGGCCCGCATCGCCTCGAATATCGCGCTCTCCGTGCTGCGACGCCGCAGCCGCATGCCGCAGGCCGACGACAGTGACGACATCTTCGAGTCCACCGCGGATTCGGCCCGCTGGTCGTCGCCGGAAGATATGGGGCTGGTCTCCGAAGAACAGCTCTCGGTGCGGATGACACTGGATCGCCTCGCCCCGACCCATCGGGCCGCGCTGACGATGCGCGAACTTGGCGGATTGAGCTATGCCGAGCTGGCGCAGGAACTGGGCACGACGCCGGGGGGCGTCGAAGCCTTGCTGTTCCGTGCCCGCAGCCGATTTCGCGACGAGTACGCCAAGGTTACGCTGGGCGCCACCATCACCCCGCCCGCCACGACCTGTCGCGAAGCGCAGAGTGAACTGACCGCCCTCGCCGATGGTGAACTGACGGAAACGCGGCGAACCGCGGTGGTCGCCCACGTGCGGGGGTGCATGAGTTGCACCGCCACGTTGCAGGCCCAACGTGATTCGCGCCGCCTGCTCGTTCTGGTGCCGGTAGCCGTATCGCCCGCACTGAAGGCGGCGACGCTGGCCAAGCTGTCCGCGATGCTCGCGGCGGGCGCCGCCGCGGCCGGTGGTCTTGGCGCGTCGAGCACCACGATAGGTGTGACCGGCGGCTCTGGTGTCGCGGGGACGACGGCGACGGCCGGCACGACCGCCGCGACCGCTGCAGCCGGTTCCGCGGCCGGGGCGTCGAGCGGTATTGCAGCAGGCACCGCGGCGGCAGGTATAGCCGGAGCCGGGGGAGCCGCGACCGCTGCAGGCGCAGCCGGTAGTGCTGCGACTGCAACCGGCGCAGCCGCGGCAGCCGGCGTGGCAGGTGGTGCCGCGGCAGCCGGCGTGGCAGGTGGTGCCGCGGCAGCCGGCGTGGCAGGCGGTGCCGCGACAGCCGGCGTGGCAGGCGGTGCCGCGACAGCCGCCGGCATGGTCGCGGCCGGGGCCGCCGGGGGCGGAGCGACCGCGGCAGCGGGTATCGGCGCCGCGGCGGCCGGTGCCGCCCTGGCCACCGCCGCCGGCACGGCGACAGGCCTGACCGCCGGAGCGGTGGCCACGGCCGGTGCAGTGGTGGCGAACCTGGGCGTTGCCGGTTGGACCGGTGCGGCCGCCGCGGTCGCCATCGCCGGCGCGGTCGCGGCCGGTGTAGTACTGCATACGGCCTCAAATAAAGACCGCACTGCATTGAGCCGGCCCCCCACGGCAACCGCCACGGCTCTACATGTTCCAACCGGAATAGGGCCGAATGTCTTGCTTGGTCCAGGAGGCTCGCTTCAGCGGCATCACGCGCTTATATCGCCGACTCCCGCGGGCACTTCACCCCATAAGACTAATCTGCAGGGCCTCCAGATATTGGCGCCGCGCAACCGTACCCATGCTGCTCATAGGAGTGGCGCTCCTGCGACGGCTTCGGCTACTCCAGATGCCAAAGGGGCCCGTGGCCACGCCCAGCTCGGGGCTACTGCTATACCGGTCGGTGCGGTTGTGCCCGGCGGTCCTGGTGGCGGGCACAGAGCCACGGTCGGTGAAGGCAACGTTTCAAACCCATCCTCCGGTCAGATTGGTCGAACCACGGGCAGGCGAGTTGTGTCGTCGGGCGGATTTTCTGGAGCGGCTTCCCCGACCGTGCAGGCCGTGGGCAGTGCGACGATATTGCCCTCCCAGACTTCAGCCGCGACGCCGGCCACTTCCTCAGGAGGCGTGGCGACCGGCTCCCCGCCGGCCGCTTCTAGCACACCGCCCGCACCACCCACCAACACCTCGGCGATGGGTATTGCTGCTACCGCACAGCCGGGCGGGACTGGCAGCGGCGGGCAGACCGGGACGACCCAGGTCGTCGGAACGCCCGCGTCGCCCTCACCAACGCCGGGCGTGTCCACCGGCGCGCCACCCCCTCCACCCACACCGCCGGGACCAGAGGTTGGTCCATCGGGCGGCAACGAGTCGCTGCCCGCGCCGCCGCCGTCGTTCGCCACCGGCCCGGTGGTATCGGTCGGATACCCGCCGACTACGACGGTTGGTGGAAACGCGGGCGGACTTACGCCGTCGCCCACGCCGGGGGAGCCCGATAGCTCGCAGC
>NZ_DASRBZ010000500.1:0-2768 GCF_035653355.1 Mycobacterium sp.
CGTAGTTCAACGGGCCGGCAAGCACAGTGAGCGCCACGTTTCCCGCGGTAGCGCAGCTTGTGTCGCCTCCCTTGAAGTAATCGCGTTGCCACGCTGCGAGCACCCCGATCAACAGCCACACCAGCACAACCACGCCGACAATTCCGCCGTACCGCATGATGACCTCCGCAGTGTTCAGCCGAATCTGTCAAACCAGCGTACCCGCGCAGCAAACGCCCAAACATCACAATCTGAGCTCAGAATGCTCGCGGTCAGCGGAGTCCCACGGTTATCCGACGCATCTGCTCGCCGCTTGTGACGCGCTCACGACACCGCCCGCACTGGCGATTTCTGATATAGGTAGCGGCGCCGACACAGCACAGGCATCGAAAATTGCTGCGCACGTGAAGGAATTCCCTCGGCAGCATTCGGTAACCGTGGCTGGCCGGTTAGTCGGCCAGCCGCCGAGCGGAAACGAAAACCGTTGGCGGCAACGATTGCTCGTCCGGAATGCTGCGACCATAGCGGGCTAGCATCTCCGTCATCGTCACTGAAGACGCATCCCACCCGTGACGGCGCAGCCAGTCGGCGACGTCGGTGCGTTCCTCGGCGTACCACAGCTCGTCGACGTCCGGTATCTCGCTGTCGGTCAGTCGTGCGGCCGCTGCCCGCAGGCGCTGGGTTCGCTGCCGCTGGCGTGATAAGCGCTCAGGGGCGAGGAAATCGCCGCCGGGCGCATTTGCGGCCAGGCAGCTTCCGACCGCACTTAGCGCATGGACCCGGTCGATCAGCACATCCTGAGCCGACGCAGGCAGGTAGCGCAGTAGCCCCTCGGCCAACCATGCAGTTGGCTGCGATTCGTCAAACCCGGCCTGCCGCAACTTCGTTGGCCAATCATGGCGCAGATCGACAGGGACGCTTATCTGGCGAGCGACTGGCTCGGCGCCGTGCCGCTGCAGCGTCGTCGACTTGAACTCCAGCACTTTTGGCTGATCCAGCTCGTACACCGTCACACCGTCCGGCCAACGCAGTCGCCAAGCGCGCGCGTCCAGACCCGCCGCGAGAACCACCATCTGCCGAACTCCGGACTGCGCGGCATTGAGGAAGAACTCATCGAAAAAAGCTGTGCGCACAGCCATGAAGTCGGTCATCGCCTGCACCCATGCCCGGACATCGGGTTCCGCGTCGGCGGGAAGGCTCGAGTACACACTCCAAATTCCTTGACCGGCCGCGTCAACAAACACGCGCGCGAACGGATCTTCGATCAGCGGGTCGTCGCTTTCGGTCTCTACCGCCCGCGCCGCGGCGACACCCAACGCCGTCGCTCCCACGCTTTCGGTGATGTCCCACGAGTCGTTGTCAGTTCGCGGCATTGCCTTGCCCTCCCATCGGCCAGCAGTTGCGGAGATTACCCTTCCGTCGTGAACGCCAAGCGCTGACTAGCTCTCTCGCTCATGCGCAGCAAGCCACTCGGCCGCGCGCCGTTTCGACGCCCGTGACAACCACGCGTCCTGGATGAGCTCGGCCAGCTCGGTTCGGCTGATTTCGGCTAACCGGCTGGCCCGCACCAGGACCGACGGGTGGCCGTCGAACCGGTCGGTGGTGAAGAACGGTGTATCAGGATCTTGCACCAGTGCCAGCTTGTCGCCCTCGGATTCCACCCACAGCATGATCACGTCGGAATAGCGCTCACCGGTCTCAGGATCTGCGGCGTCGGGCTGCGGGGTGCGGAAGAACACGAACGACTTGCCGCCAACCTGGTAGATCGCGTTGCCTTTTGGTCCTTCGATACGCCGGGTATGCGGCATTGCGGCGGCGATCTCGTGAACGTCGCTGAGTCGTGCTGGACGCTCCACCATGGGCTTAGGACTGCTGTAGGAGCTCAGCCATGGCCGGTATGACGGTCTGCAGGGCCTTGAGCGGTCGCAGCATCACCTTGAACGACGCGATCTGCTGATCGTCGTTCCAATGGATCATGTCGATGCCGTTGACATAAATGCCGTCGATTGTGGCCGCGAACTCTAAAATGGCGGACTGCTCGTTGTACCACTGCTCGACGTAGTGAAAGTCAGTGCTGCCGAAAAGCTTTGCGGCCGCTTTGAGGTAGGCCGCCGCTTTGGCGCGACCCTCCTGTGGGGTGAACACGGCGGGTGAGAAAAACACTGCGTTGTCGGCGAGCAGTGTGTCGATTTCGTCGGTGCGGTGGTTTTCGATCATGTCGATCCAATGTTGGATCACAGGTGGTGTCATATTGCGATCCTCGCAGCTGGGTACCTGGCTGGACTAGCCGCGTTCGCGCTGGCGTAGCTTCTGCGGCGTGGACCTCAACGCGGTAGCGGAATGGATGTCAAAGCAGGGCCTAGGCGAGGGCCCGCTGGAGGACGTCACCGAGATCAGCGGCGGAACGCAGAACATCATGCTGAGGTTTCGCCAATCTGGCCGGGAGTTTGTGCTACGGCGGGGCCCGCAGCACCTGCGTCCACGCAGCAACACGGTGATCTTGCGTGAGACCAGGGTGCTGGCCGCGATCGCCGACACCGACGTACCGCATCCGCACCTGATTGCCACCTGCGACGACACCTCCGTCCTCGGTGACGCGGTGTTCTACCTGATGGAGCCGGTCGACGGGTTCAATGCCGGCCAAGAGCTGCCGCAGCTGCACGCCAATGATGCAGGGGTGCGCTATCAGATGGGCCTGTCGATGGCAGATGCGCTGGCCAAGCTCGGCGCCGTCGACCATGTTGCGGTCGGGTTGGCCGATTTCGGCAAGCCGGAGGGTTTCCTGGAAC
>NZ_DASRBZ010000501.1:0-5257 GCF_035653355.1 Mycobacterium sp.
CCACCTGAGCCGCGCAAAAACGCCGCTCTGACAGAGATACCGCCTGGGATACTCCCCGAGCGCCCGCAACCCGCACCGCCGCCGGCCGATGATCCCGCGTTGCAGGAGTACAACGCCTACCTCGCCGAACTGGCGAAATCAGACCAGCAAAGACAGAAGAGGACGAGCGCATGACCACGCCGGAGACACCCGAAACCCGACACGCCCCGCCGGCCGTGCCCGTCGAAAAGATCCGCACGGCGCTACTGGGCTACCGCGTCATGGCCTGGACGACTGGTATCTGGCTGATCGCACTGTGCTACGAGATCGTCTCGCACCTCGTCTTCCACCACGAAATCCGGTGGATCGAAGTGGTGCACGGCTGGGTGTACTTCACCTACGTCTTGGCCGCATTCAACCTTGCGGTGAAGGTCCATTGGCCGATCGCGAAGACCATCGGCGTGCTGCTGTCGGGCACCATCCCGCTGCTGGGCATCATCGTCGAGCACTTCCAAACCCGAAGCGTCAAGGCGCAGTTCAGCCTGTAGCTCCGAACGTGACGGTGTTGTCACGTTCATCGACGAACGTGACACCACCGTCACGTTGGGTGCCTCAGCATCCCAGAGCACGCAAAGCGGGCAGCAGCAACGCCAGCGCACGGCCCCGATGCGACACCGCATCTTTCTCCGACGGGCTGAGCTCCGCCGCGGTGCGGGCAGATCCCTCGGGAATGAACACTGGGTCGTAGCCAAAGCCGCCGTCGCCACGCGGCTCGCGCGCGATCGTGCCCGGCCACTCACCACGCACCACAACTTCGCCCGAGCCGGCCACCAGCGCGCACGCCGACACGAACCTCGCGCCACGCCGCTCGTCGGGCACGTCGCGCAGTTGCGCCAACAACAGCGCGGTGTTGGCGGCGTCGTCGCCATGGACACCGGCCCAGCGTGCCGACAACACCCCCGGCATGCTGTTCAATGCGTCGACTTCTAACCCGGAATCATCTGCGACACAAGACAACCCAGTCGCTAAGAACCCGTCGCGCGCCTTTGCCAGGGCATTGTCTTCGAACGTCGCACCGGTTTCCGGAGTCTCGTCGAACGGCGGCACATCGTCGAGCGAGACCAACGTCAACGAGACGGCGGCCGCGTCCAGCACCCGGCGCAGTTCAGCCAACTTCTTGCGGTTGCGGCTGGCGACCAGTAGTCGGGTCAGGTTCCGAACGCCTTCTGCGGCGCCGGTCCTTCGGGCAGCACACCCGGATACGGCGACGCCAGCGCTTCCCGCTGCGCAGCGAACAGCTTGTCGCAGGCGGCCAATGCGGCGTCAAGCAGCTTGTCCAGCGTCGAGCGCGGAAATGTCGCGCCCTCGCCGGTGCCCTGCACTTCGACCAGAGTTCCGGTGTCCGTGGCCACGACGTTCATGTCGACCTCGGCGCGCGCATCTTCCTCGTACGGCAGGTCCACGCGGATACGGCCGTCCACCACGCCGACGCTGACCGCGGCGATCGCGCACGACAGCGGGCGCGGGTCGGAGAGCATGCCCGCCGCCGACAGGTAGGTCACCGCATCGGCCAGCGCAACATAGGCGCCGGTGATAGCCGCGGTGCGGGTGCCCCCGTCGGCCTGCAGCACGTCGCAGTCGACCGCGATGGTGTTCTCCCCCAATGCCGCCAGGTCGATGCACGCCCGCAGGGAACGCCCCACGAGCCGGCTGATTTCCTGAGTGCGTCCGCTGAGCCGGCCCTTCACCGATTCCCGATCGCCGCGAGTATGGGTGGCCGCCGGCAGCATCGCGTATTCGGCTGTGAGCCAACCCAATCCGGTTCCCTTGCGCCAGCGCGGTACGCCTTCGATGACGCTCGCGGTGCACATGACCTTGGTGTGGCCGAATTCGACTAATACCGAACCGGCCGGGTGTGAGGTGAACCCGCGGGTGATGACCACTGGGCGCAGCTCGTGGTCGAGGCGACCGTCTTCTCGTGTGGACACCCGTCAACCCTAATGGGTGGATTCAGGAGTGCGTGATCTCGAAGGTCTCACCGCACACCACCGCGTGCACGGGACCGTGGAACTCGGCTTTGGCCTCGCTGATCACGTCCTCGCGCGAGGTCCACGGCGGGATGTGCGTGAGCAGCAGTTCTCGCACACCGGCTTCGGTAGCCACCCGCCCGGCTTCGGTGCCCGACATGTGCAGATTGCGCGGCCGCTTCGGCGAATGCGTCCATGACGCTTCGCACAGAAAGACATCGGCATCGCGCGCCAGCTCCACAAGGGCGTCGCAGCAGCCGGTGTCGCCGCTGTAGACGAATGTCGCCCCGTCGGGGTCGGTGAACCGCAAGCCGTACGACTCGGTCGGGTGCGCCACCACTCGCGGCAGCACCGTCAATGCGCCCACTTTCACTGGCTCACCGTCAACCCAGTGACGGATATCGAAGATGTCCGAGAAGTCGTCGATCTCGCCGCCGTATGGCGACGATGCCGCGCCCAGGCGCGCCCAGGTGTCGCTCGGGCCGTACATCAACGCTTTATCCTCCGGGGGCGTCGGGTGGTAGCGACGCCACACGAACAGCCCAGGCAAGTCCAGACAATGGTCGGCATGCAGATGCGACAGCAGCACATGCACCGATGCTGGATCGGTTTGGTGCTGCAGCGCACCCAGCACTCCCCCACCGAAGTCGATGACCAGCGGTGGAGTATCTGGCGCCCGTAACAAGTAACCCGATGCCGGCGAATCTGGACCCACCACACTGCCAGAGCAGCCGAGCACGGTCATTCGCACGGTCACTACTGTGCCATGCCCGATAGCCTGTTGGCGAAAACATCGTCGCTTTGGTATGGGATGGGTATCATCGCTCGACCTAGCGGGCGGGCGAGTGGCGATGAATAGGTTGCACGGTGGTGATCGCCGGCCCCAGAAATCGCGCCGCCAAGCTGGTGAACGCCTCCGGGTCGCCGGTGGCTTCGAACACTCGGGTCGCGGGTGGCGCCTCATGAGGGCGCAGCAGATTCTGCTCGGTGAGGACCCGCACCAATTCCTTCGCGGTTTCTTCTGCGCTGGAAACCAGCGTGACGTGTTGGCCCATCGCCAACTGGATCAGCCCGGACAGCAAGGGGTAGTGCGTACACCCCAGCACCAAGGTGTCGACCCCGGCCCGTTGCAGCGGCTCGAGATAGCCTTCCGCCAGCCCGAGCACTTGGCGGCCGCTGGTGATGCCGCGCTCGACAAAGTCGACGAATCGCGGGCACGCCACGGCGGTGATCTCGGTATCACGGGCGGCGGCAAACGCGTCTTGGTAGGCGTGCGAGGCGATGGTCGCGCGCGTGCCGATGACCCCGATGCGGCCGTTGCGGGTGGTGGCCACTGCGCGTCGCACCGCCGGCAAGATCACCTCGACGACGGGCACGTCGTAGCGTTCGCGGGCATCGCGCAGGCAGGCCGAGGACGCCGAGTTACAAGCGATCACCAGCGCCTTGACGCCGCGGTCGACGAGGTCGTCGCCGATGGCCAGCGCATGCGCGCGGATCTCCGGGATGCTCAGCGGACCGTAGGGCCCGTTGGCGGTATCGCCGACGTAGATGATGTCCTCGTCGGGCAGTTGGTCGATGATCGCCCGCGCGACGGTGAGCCCGCCGACGCCGGAGTCGAAGACCCCGACCGGCGCCAATGCTGTGCTCACCGGTGCACCAGGCCGGCTCTGCGCTGAGCGCGCGCCTTGCGTTCTGGACCGGAAAGTACATAGGCGGCCAGCACGCCGGCGATGCCGCCGCACAGGTGCGCCTGCCAGGACACGCCGCCGCACATGTTGAGTACCGGCACGGCCCCCCACAGGATGCCGCCGTAGAAGAACAGCACCAAGATTCCGAGGAAGATCTGCCACCCGCTGCGGATGAAGAATCCGAACACCAGCAAAAAGGTGAGCCACCCGAAGATCAGGCCGGAGGCGCCGATGTGGTCGGTCTCCCCGCACGCCGACCCGACGTTGCCGATCAGCCAGGTACCGAAGCCGCCGATGGTCCAGATGATGGCGGTGGCCCAGACGAAGCGGGCCAGCCCGGCCAGCGTCACCAGAAAACCGAGCACCAGCGCCGGTCCGGTGTTGGCTATCAGATGCTGCCAATTGGCATGCAACAGCGGCGCGAAAACGATGCCCCATAACCCGTCGGTCTCTAGCGGGCGGATGCCGTTGCGATCCAGATTGTGGCCACTGAGCTGGTCGATCAACTCCGCGAGGTAGAGCAGCGCAACGAAGCTGATGATGGTGGCCGCCCCGACCCTCCACCGAGGAGCGCTCTTGCGTTGCGGCTGGCGCGCCGCGGGATATCGACTCGGCCCAGTCATTTGCGCCACTCCTTGATCCCGGCTGCGCCGGCATCATCGTCATGGCGCATCATGCCCAAAGCTGTCCTTCCAGCGCGTCCTCAGCCTCGTCGAGAGTACCGGTGTAGGCACCGGTCGACAGGTACTTCCATCCCGCGTCGGCGACCACGAACGCGACGTCGGCACGCTCGCCGGCGGCCTGTGCCTTCGCCGCGACGCCGAGCGCGGCGTGTAGCACCGCGCCGGTGGAGATGCCGGCGAAGATGCCTTCGGCGTCGATCAACTCTCGTGTGCGGCGTACCGCATCAACGGAGCCGACCGAGTAGCGGGTGGTCAACACATCGGGGTCGTAGAGCTCGGGCACGAAGCCCTCGTCGATATTGCGCAGCGCGTAGACACCCTCGCCATAGCGGGGCTCGGCGGCGACGATCCTCACGTCGGGCACATGCTCGCGCAGATACCGGCCGGTGCCCATCAGCGTGCCCGTCGTGCCCAGGCCGGCGACGAAGTGGGTGATCTCGGGCAGGTCAGCAAGGAGCTCCGGACCGGTGCCGTAGTAGTGCGAGTCGGTGTTGGCCGGATTTCCGTATTGGTAGAGCATCACCCACGACGGGTTGGCAGCAGCAAGTTCTTTGGCCTTGGCCACCGCGGTGTTGGATCCGCCTTCGGCCGGCGAGAAGATGATCTGCGCACCGTAGAGCTCAAGCAGCTGACGCCGCTCAACCGACGTGTTCTCCGGCATCACGCAGATCAACCGGTAGCCCTTGAGCCGGGCTGCCATCGCCAACGAGATTCCGGTGTTGCCGCTGGTGGGCTCGAGGATCGTGGCACCCGGCGATAGCAGTCCGTCGGCCTCGGCCTGCTCGATCATCCGCAGCGCCGGCCGGTCCTTGATCGACCCGGTTGGGTTGCGGTCTTCGAGTTTGGCCCACAACCGCACATGCGGCTCGTCATCCCATCG
>NZ_DASRBZ010000502.1:0-8680 GCF_035653355.1 Mycobacterium sp.
ATCAACACGTCGACGTCGGCGACGACATCCTCTCCGTGTCGTTCGATCAGCCCGTGTGCGGCGCGCTCCACCATGTCAATCGCGGTCTCGTCCGGTCCGACGTGGTGGCGGAACTTCGGCGCGCGGAACATCAGGTTCTCACGTAACTCGTCGGATCCGGCGAATTGCGCGTAGTAATCGGCGGCGATCGGCTCACCCGGCAAATAGGTGGAGACGTCGGTCAGGCTGATGCGGTTCATGACGATCTCATCTCATCCACGCCGGCGTGATCGGCAGGCCATTGCGGTAGCGGTACTCGGCGATTGTCTTGAGGTTGTTCAGCTCCAATGCATGACCGGGGCCGAAGATGTCCCAGAAATCGCCGACCCAGCCGGTGCGCTGTGGCGGGGCAGCCTCCGGATACGGGTTGTGGTCGTAGAACGGGTGGCGGCAATTGGTCCACAGCACAACGGAACCGGGCTTGTTGAGCACCACCTGCGCGTCGAGGACCCGCATCAGATAGATCATCCACAGGTGCTTGCTCTGATCCCAGGCGCAGTAGTAGTCGACAGTGCGGGCGTCGGCGTTGGCCTGAGTTCGGGTGTAGATCTTGGTGTCCGGAAGCAGCCGGTCGTAGGCCAGCCACAGGCCCGGCTCGTCGGTGGGAGTAAAGCCGCGGAGGGTATAGGTCCACTCCTCGAGGCTGCGGGTGTCGGCCATGTATTCGAACAGCTCGTCGGGCGGGCAGTCGACGTAGTCGTTGACCGTGCAGTACTGGCCGAAGATTTCGTCGTGGGGGTACACCGAGCGCATCTTCGCCAGGAACCTCGGCGCGGTCTCCTCCAGTGGTGAGGTCTCGATACGAACCACTCCCTCGATCGGCTCAGTGCTGCCGGTGTGGCTGTAGATGTCGTCAAGCGCTGGCAGCGACATTGGCGCGGTTCTCCTTTGGGGTCGGGCTTTCTTGGTTGACAGCGGGTCTGGCTGACGGAGCGCTGAGAAATGGTGCGAACGGCGGGATTTCGTCTGCCGCGCATTCCACGCTGACCACCGAGGGCCCGTCGACGTCGAGCGCACCGCGCAACGCCGTCGCCAATCCGTCGGCGTCGCTGACGTCCAGCGATGGCAGCCCCGGGAACATCGCCGCCAGGCCGGCTCCAAGCCGGCTGGGCGCAAACCGGTTGTAGCTGTACCGGTCGCCGTAAAACAGCTGTTCTCGGGTCACACACATGGCGTGGGCGTTGTTGTTGAACAGCACGAACGTGATCGGCAACCGGTACTGCACAGCGGTGTGGACTTCCATGCCATGCATGAAGAACGCTCCGTCGCCTGCGATCACCACGACCCGCCGGCCGAGCGCCCGGTCGTTGGCGCGGGCGAACGCCATTCCGATGCCGGCCCCGAAGCTGTAGCCCATGCCCCCCATGCCGAGCGCGACCAGGAACCTGCCCTCACGTCGCACCGGCAGGTGGTGTATCGCCGCCGCGCCGGTGTTGCCGGCGTCGACGACGACGTCCACGCCGTCGGGCAACACCGTGTCGAGCCTGTGCATGGCGTCGCGGTAGCGCACGCCCGGACCGTCGAATGCGATCGGCGTCAGCTCGGTGTGCACCACCGCGTCCGGCACCCGCACACCCGTAGGCCGGCCACGACCGGATAGCGCGGCGGTCAGCATGCGCAGCGACGCCCGCAAGTCGTCGGTGTGCACGTGAGTGCAGGGAACATATGGGGGCGCCGACCCGATCGAGACCATACGCACACTTGCCAGGGCGTCGTCGAGGCCGGTGCGAGCGGTCACCGACAGTCGCGTGCCCACCACCAAGCACAGCGCACTCTTTGCCACCGCCTCAGCAACACCAGGGTGGCCCATCACACCGGTCACCCCGAGCGCCGACGACGATCCCAATCCCGGTGTTCCGGCGACATCTTTAGCGTCGGGCACACACGCCACCCGTGCGCGCAGGATTGCGCGCAGCCACTCCAGCTCGGACCGGGCGTCATCGCGAGCCAACTGCTCACCGGCGATGATCGTGATCGGTCCGGTCACCTGGCGTAGCGCGCGCACTATCGGATGCGGATCGCCAATAGCGCGCTGCGGCTCGCGACCATATCCACCGTAGCCGTTGATGCTGACCGCTGATTGCTGAATATCCTTGGGCAGCAACAAAACCGCCGGCCCGCCCCGTCGCGCCGCGGCGAGGGCAGCGGGTAAGGCGGTGAAAATGTCGGCCGGCCTCACCACCCGGCGGCAGAAAACTGACACCGCGGAAAACAACGCCTCGGCGTCGAGCGACCCGTTGCGACCACTGGTGTCCTGAAAACTGCCGCGACCGTCCATCGTCGTCGCCGGTTGGCCCACCAACGCCAACACCGGTACCCGACTGGTCAGCGATTCCCCCAGGCCGGGCACCAGATTCAGCGCTCCCCCACCCGAGGTCGCCGCCACCACGCCTAATCTCTGCCCACTGCGGCTATACCCATCAGCCATGGTCGCAGCGGAAAACTCATGCTTGGCCAGTACCGCGGTGATATCCGAGCGGAAATATGCGGCGTCGTAAAGATCTTCGATGTTGGCCCCGTCGACACCAAAGATGTAGTCGACTCCGGTTGCCGCGAGGCACTCGACGATGTGGTCGACCACTCGTTGCTTGCCAGGCATACGGTTTACACGACCTAGGGATGGATTCAGTTCATCGGCATCGCAAAAGCGGTGACGATTGCTGCTGAACCACACGCGGCTCCGCACCGTATTACTGAGGAAAGCAGCGGTAAGGAGTCGTGCCGATGATGACCACCGTCGTTGTCATCGGGGCGGGGCCGTCTGGTCTGGCTGTTGCACGCCAGCTCGAGCATCGGCACCAGATCAAGACGCTTGTCCTAGAACGAGCTTCAGCGCCTGCCATTGCCTGGCGCACCCGCTACGACAACTTCCGGCTCAATACCAGCGGTTTCTTATCGCACCTGCCCGGACAGCGGATTCCGCTGACGGCGGGCCGCTGGCCCACCAAGGAAGACATGGTCCGCTATTTCGACCGCTACGTGCGGACCCAGAACATCCGGCTTCAGCTCGGCTGTGAGGTCAACCGCATCGAGCGCACAGCGGGAGGTTGGCGACTCGAAACATCGTCGGGAGAGATGCTGGCACCGGTGATCGTCTTGGCCACGGGCAACTACCGCACACCCACCGTGCCCGGCTGGCCGGGTCTTCGTCAGTTCACCGGCCAGCTCGTTCACTCCGGCGAGTTTGGCAACGCGTGGCCTTTTCGCGGCCGCGACGTCCTGGTCGTTGGCGCCGGGAACTCGGCTGCCGACATCGCAGTCCAACTCGCCTACGACGGCGCCCGCAAGATCTGGCTCGCTGTGCGCACACCGCCACACCTGGTGCGCCGCGCCATGGGACCGTTCCCGTCGGACATCTTCCTCGAGTTGTTCGCGCGGGTGCCTGCACGCAAGGTCGACCCCCTGATCGACCGCATCAACCGCCTCGTGTGGGGAGACTTGTCGGACTACGGGTTTCACCGGCCGCCGCTCGGGTTGAAGGCGACGGTCGAACAGCGCGGCCGCATTCCCACCCTGGCCGACGAGCTCATCGACACCGTGCGGGCGGGACGCGTGCAAGTCGTCGCCGCCGTACAGGCCGTCGAATCCGGGCGCGTCATTCTCGCCGACGGCAGTTCGATAGCGCCACAGGCGATCATCGCCGCCACCGGCTTCAGGCCGGACCTCGACGGCTTGGTCGGCCACCTCGGGGTGCTGGACGAGCGGGGTAACCCGCGCGGCGGCTTCGCGTCGCACCTCGGCGACGGCATGTTCGCGATCGGATACGGGATTCCACCTAACGGCCCGCTGCGGGCGATCCGCCGTGCCGCCACGCCGCTGGCCCGCGATATCGCGTCATACCTGTCAGCCACACGAGATCGAACGAAAATCGGGGTCACCCAATGACTTTCCTGCCCGCCGAACACAGCTTCTTCCGCGGTGCAGCCGACTATGAAACCGCCCGGCGGCAGACAGTATGGAACGGCATTGTCCCAGAACGCTTTCCCGACGTGATCGTTCAAGCACACGACATCGACGACGTCGTTGCAGCGATCCGCTACGCGCGCGACCACGGCCATCATGTCGGTGTGCGAAGCGGCGGGCACAATTGGTCGGCCAGCCACCTTCGCGACGGGGGCATGCTGCTCGATGTGAGTCGGCTGAACCATTGCAGCGTCGACGCCGACCGGATGACCGCGGACGTCGGGCCGGGAAAGATCGCCAGCGTCTTTGCGACCGAACTGGATTCCCAAGGGCTGTTCTTTCCCGCGGGCCATTGCGAAGGCATTTGCCTCGGCGGCTACCTGTTGCAGGGCGGCTACGGCTGGAACAGCCCGATGCTCGGCCCGGCGTGCGAGAGCGTGCTGGGGCTGCAGGTCGTCACCGCCGACGGCGAACTGCTCTACTGCGATGCCGAGCACTACCCGGATCTGTATTGGGCCGCGCGCGGCTCAGGGCCCGGCTTCTTCGGTGTGGTCACCTCGTTCACGCTGCGGGTTCATCCGCGCCCGTCGGTGTGGGGAACCTGCCTATACATGTACCCCATTGAAGTCGCCGACGAGGTGTTCACGTGGGGACGCTCGATCGCTGCCGAGCTCGACGAGCGCGTCGAACTGCAGATCCACACCGCGCGCAGCTTTCCTGGGGCCGGCATCGACCAGCCGGGCATCACTATCGCCTCACCGGTTTTCGCCGACTCCGAGCAGGAGGCGATGAAAGCCCTTGCACCGCTGGGCAGTTGCCCCGTCGCCGACAAGGCGATCGCCAGCCTTCCTTATGCGCCGACCACCTTGGCCAACTGGTACACCGCTGTGATGACCAATTATCCGAAGGGGCACCGCTACATCGCCGACAACATGTTCACGTCGGCGTCGGCCGCGGAACTCTTGCCGGGCATCCGCACAATTATCGAAACGATGCCGCCGCATCCGTCGCATTTCATCTTCACCGGGTGGAAAACGTCGCCGGATCGCACGGACATGGTGTACGGCCTGGAAGCTGATATCTACTTGGCGCTCTACACCATCTGGCAAGACCCGGCCGACGACGACCGCTACGGCGACTGGGCCGCCTCGAACATGGCCGCGATGTCGCACTTAGCGGCGGGCATCTCGCTCGCCGACGAGAACCTCTGCCGGCGCCCGGCGCGGTTCATCACCGAGCCGAATATGGCGCGCCTGGATGAAGTGCGCTCGGCCTACGACCCGGATGGCCGGTTCCACAGCTGGATGGCGCGCTGCTGATCGTCATCACAGCTGGTGGCCATCACAGCGAGCGCTCCAGCAGCACGTGACCGGTGTCGGCCAAAACCACTTGCACAGCAGAGATTTGATCGACCGGCGTGGCGATGCTGCCAGCTGGTGTTGCGGTGTGACCGGGCTCTGCCACCCAGGTTGCCAGCTGGCTGTGGCTGCCGTCGCGGCGTACCACCACCATCGCCAGTGTGTCGTGGTGTGCGTTAACCGGTGCCAGGCAAACGCATTTCATCGCGATGAAGGTTCCCCATTGCTCGGTGGACACCGAGACCGTCGAGGCCAGATTTTTGGTGCCGACCTGCGCCATCGGCAGCGTCGAACTGCTCGCCTGCGGCGGCGTGGGCGCGTGCGCCGAGAAATGGCCCTGCACGCCGACGAATACGCCGACTGCCAGCACCACAGCCGCAGCAGCGCTGGCCGCCCAGGTCAGCACGCGGGAGCGGCGCCGACGCCAACCAACCTTGGCCAGCAGTGTCGGCAGCATCTCCGCCGGCAGCGCAGGTGTGTCGCCGGTGCGGTCGGCCTCGTCGATGGCTGCCAACTCGTCGCGGTCCAGCTGCGAAAGCAACGCCGGCATCCCGCTGAGTTCGGCGACGGCGCTGCGGCATGACGGGCAAACCTCCATGTGGGCTTCGAACTCCCGCCGATCGGAGGCCGACAGCGAGCCCAGCACATAGGCAGCGTCCCACATCGCATACTCGTGGTCGCCATGCAGTTGGTCGCTGGGCTGGGCGCCGTCACCCGGCGGGCTGGCGCCCCATAACGTCTTCATCGTCTAACCCCCATCGTAGGCTTCATTTGGGTATTCGGAGCCGACCTCCGCGCGGATTGCACGTCGCGCCATCATCTGGTCACCCCCATCTCTTGCAGTGTCAGTCGCAGGGCCCGCACGGCGTAGTGCAGGCGCGACTTCACGGTGCCTTCAGCGATTCCGAGATCGGCGGCGATTTGCGCTGTGGTCCACCCGCGGTAGTAGGAGCGGCAGATCACTGCGCGGTGTTCGGCGGAAAGCTGTGCGTAAGCGTCGGCGATCAGCAGCCGGTCTAGCGCCGCGTTGACCTCGTCCGGTCCGGCCGGCTCGGGCGCCTTGTCCAGCGATTGGACTTCCGAGCGGGCCCGTGCGCTGCGGCTCTCGTCGATGATCAGGTTGCGGGCGACGGTGAACAGCCAGGCCCGTGCCGACCTATCGGTGTCGCCGACGACCTCAGGATGCTGCCAGGCTCGCAGCAGCGTCTCCTGCACGACGTCTTCGGCGCGCGTCCGGTCGCCGGTCAGCCTCAGTGCGTATCGCCATAAGGCCGCGGCGTGCTCGTCGTATAGCGCCTTCATCAAGGCGGCTTCGGGAGCCGCTGGGCTGGCGACAGTAGGCACTTGCACCTCCTAGAGGTGACACGAATTCAGCGCCTGTCCGGTTCATCACCGGCACACCAGCAACGGTTAGCCGAGAGTCAGGATGCGCGGCCCGTCCTCGGTCACCGCCACGGTGTGCTCCCAGTGTGCCGCACGCGACCCGTCGGCGGTAGTGACCGTCCATTGGTCGTCGAGTACCAGGGTTTTTCTTGTTCCCAGGGTCAGCATCGGTTCGATCGCCAGCACCGAGCCGGGGGCCAGTAGTGGGCCCCGGCCGGGGGCTCCTTCGTTGGGCAGGAAGGGGTCCATGTGCATTTGCCGGCCGATGCCGTGACCGCCGTAGCCCTCGACGATGCCGAAGGTGCGGCCGTAGCGGGCCTCGGCGGCGTGGGTACCGGTTTCGATGGCATGAGAGACGTCGGTCAGCCGGTTGCCGGGTGTCATCGCGGCGATGCCGGCGTCCAACGATTCCCTGGTCGCCGCTGACAGTGCTTCGTCGGCGGGATCCAGCGTTCCCACGCCGAATGTGGCCGCCGCGTCACCGTGCCAGCCGTCGAGGACGGCTCCGCAGTCGATGGAGACCAGATCACCAGGCGACAGGGTCTCCGCCGCGGAGGGAATCCCGTGCACCACCCGGTCGTTGACCGACGCGCAGATCGACGCCGGGTACCCGTGGTAGCCCAGAAACGACGGTGTGGCGCCGGAGTCGCGGATTACCGCTTCGGCGATGCTGTCCAGACTCAGGGTCGATACTCCCGGAGCTGCGGCCGCTTGAACCGCGCGCAGCGCGGCGGCCACCACGGCCCCGGCCGCCGCCATCGCGTCCAGCTCGCCGGCGCTGCGCTGTGGCACGACCTTGCGGTTGCGCAGCCCGGCCAGGGCGATCATCGCTACTTTCCCAGGGCCTGCAGCGCGCGGGTGAACACTTCGTCGACGCTGCCGACGGCATCGACCGTCTTCAGCTCGTGCTCGTGCTGGTAGTACTCCAGCAGCGGCGCCGTTTGGTCGCGGTAGACCTTCATCCGGTTCAGGATGACGTCGTCGTTGTCGTCGTCGCGGCCGCGCCCTTTGAGCCGTTCGAGCAGTACTTCCTCCGGCACCCGGAACTCCAGCACCGCATCCAGTTTGGTTCCCCGGCGTTCGAGCATGTCGTGCAGTGCCTTTGCTTGCTCCAGTGAACGCGGGTAACCGTCGAGGATGAAACCAGCGGCCGCGTCGGACTCATCGAGCCGCTGGTCGACCAGCTTGTTGGTCACCTCGGAGGGCACCAGGTCGCCGGCGTCGAGGTAGCGCTTGGCCGCCAGACCCAGCTCGGTTCCGTTGTCGATGTTTTGCCGAAACAGCTCGCCGGTGGAGATCTGCGGTACGCCCAGTTTGTCGGCCAGCTTGACCGCCTGCGTGCCCTTGCCGGCCCCCGGCGGCCCCAGCAAAACAACTCTCACTTCAGAAACCCTTCATAGTTGCGCTGCATCAGCTGGCTTTCGATCTGTTTGACCGTATCCAAACCGACACCGATCATGATCAAAACCGCTGTACCGCCGAACGGCAGATTCTGAACCGTCCCGGTATTGCCGATTTGCAGGAAAAGGTTGGGCAGCACTGAGATCACGCCCAGGTAGATCGACCCGGGCAAGGTGATGCGGCTCAGCACAAAGCGCAGGTAGTCCGCGGTCGGCCGGCCCGGCCGGATACCGGGGATGAACCCGCCGAACTTCTTCATCTCGTCGGCCCGCTCGTCCGGGTTGAACGTGATCGACACATAGAAGTACGTGAAGAAGATGATCAGCCCGAAGTAGATGGCGATGTAGACCGGGTCGGCGGGGTTCGACAGGTAATTGCCGACGAACTTGTCCCACCAGGTGTTGCCCACCCCGCCTGTGCCGCTACGGACCAGCTGGGTGATCAGGTGCGGGATATAGATCAGCGACGAGGCGAAGATGACCGGGATAACGCCGGCCTGGTTGACCTTCAGCGGCAGATACGTCGACGTGCCGCCGTACATGCGCCGGCCTACCATCCGCTTGGCGTATTGCACCGGGATACGGCGCTGGCCCTGC
>NZ_DASRBZ010000503.1:0-14255 GCF_035653355.1 Mycobacterium sp.
ACGGTGGCCCAGCAGCTGGCGGACACCGGCCGCTACGAGGTTTTCGCGCCCACGATGGCCGGCCACAATGGCGGGCCCTACGCCGGCACCTGGTTCCTGAGCTCGTCTGTGCTGGCCGACCACGTCGAGCGGCAAATGGACGAGCTGGGCTGGAACACCGCCCATATCGTCGGCAACTCGCTGGGCGGCTGGGTGGCATTCGAACTGGAGAGCCGCGGCCGGGCGCGAACCGTCACCGGCATTGCCCCCGCCGGCGGCTGGACCCGCTGGGCACCGACGAAGTTCGAGGTGATTGCGAAGTTTGTGCTGGGCATGCCGGTATGGGCGCTGGCGCGATTCCTGGGACCACGTGCGCTACGCCTGCCGTTCAGCCGCCGGCTTGCCACGCTGCCGATCAGCGGATCACCGGACGGTCTCAGCGAAAGCGAACTCCACGCGATCATCGACGACGTGGCACACTGCCCCGCCTACTTCCAGCTGCTGCTCAAATCGCTGCTGGGGCCCGGTCTGCTGGACCTGGCGCACACCGCCGTTCCCGCGCATCTGGTGATTTGCGAAAAGGATCGGGTGTTTCCCGGGCCGAGATCCCACCGCTACTTCAGGGCCCAACTTCCCGAGGGAACCAAGGTGACCACGCTCGAGGGACTCGGGCACATCCCGATGTTCGAAGCACCGGGCCGGATCACCGAGGTGATCACCGACTTCCTGGACGAGTACAGCGCGCCGATCCGGGCGATCAGCTCGAGCTGACCCCCGGCGACGATGCAGAGCGCGTAGCGCGATGAGGAGGAGCCGGACAATCAGTTAAGCGCCTTCTCCAGGTTCTCGGCGATCGAGCCGAGGAACTCCTCGCTGTTCTGCCACTGCTGGTCCGGCCCGATCAGGATGGCCAGGTCCTTGGTCATCTGCCCGCCCTCGACCGTGGAAACCACCACCTCTTCGAGCTTGCACGCGAAATCACTCACCTCGGGGGTGTTGTCCAGCTTGCCGCGGTGCTGCAGCCCGCGCGTCCACGCGAAGATCGACGCGATCGGGTTGGTGGAGGTGGGCTTGCCCTCCTGGTACTGGCGGAAATGCCGGGTGACGGTGCCGTGGGCTGCTTCGGCCTCCACCGTCTTGCCGTCGGCGGTCATCAGCACCGAGGTCATCAACCCCAGTGAGCCGTAGCCCTGCGCGACCGTGTCGGACTGCACGTCGCCGTCGTAGTTCTTGCAGGCCCACACATAGCCGCCCTCCCATTTCAGGCAGGCGGCGACCATGTCGTCGATCAGCCGGTGCTCGTAGGTCAGCCCGGCGGCTTCGAACTCGTCTTTGAATTCCTCGTCGTAGATGCGCTGGAACTCGTCTTTGAACATGCCGTCGTAGGCCTTGAGGATGGTGTTCTTGGTGGACAGATACACCGGGTAGTTCTCTTGCAGCCCATAGGCGAACGACGCCCGCGCGAAATCCTGGATGGATTTTTTGAAGTTGTACATCCCCATCACCACGCCGCCGCCTTCGGGGATTCGCACCATCTCATGCACGATCGGCTCGCTGCCGTCCTCGGGAGCGAAGGTCAGCGTGACACAACCGGGCCGGTCCACTTTGAAGTTCGTCGCCCGGTACTGGTCACCGAAAGCGTGACGGCCGATGATGATCGGCTTGGTCCAGCCTGGAACCAGCCGCGGCACATTCGAGATAATGATCGGCTCGCGGAAAATGGTGCCACCCAAGATGTTTCGAATCGTCCCGTTGGGCGACGACCACATGGTCTTGAGGTTGAATTCTTTGACGCGGGCCTCGTCGGGGGTGATCGTGGCGCATTTCACGCCCACGCCGTGCTTTTTGATGGCATACGCGGCGTCGATCGTCACCTGGTCGTCGGTGGCGTCGCGGTGCTCGATGCCCAGGTCGTAGTACTTCAGGTTGATGTCGAGGTGCGGGAAGATGAGCATGTCCTTGATCAGCTTCCAGATGACGCGCGTCATCTCGTCACCGTCGAGCTCTACTACCGTGCCTTCGACTTTGATCTTGGATCCGCGGGACATGCCCCAACAGTACAAGCGGGCCCGGTATCAGCCTGCCGCCGCGAGCGCATTGTTGAACGTCTTGCTCGGCCGCATCACCGCCGTGGTCAACGCCGGGTCGGGCGCGTAGTAGCCGCCGATGTCCACCGGTTTGCCCTGGGTCGCGTTGAGTTCGGCCACGATGACGTCTTCGTTCTCAGTCAACGCGTCGGCCAGGACGGCGAAGTGCTTCGCTAAGTTCTTGTCGTCGCTCTGCGCGGCAAGTTCTTGCGCCCAGTACATGGCCAGGTAAAACTGGCTGCCCCGGTTGTCGAGCTCACCGGTCTTTCGCGACGGGCTCTTGTCGTTGTCCAGCAGTTTGCCGATCGCGGCGTCGAGTGTCTTGGCCAGGATTTTGGCCTGCGCGTTGCCGGTCTTGGCGCCCATGTCTTCCAGGCTGGCGGCCAGCGCGAGGAACTCGCCCATCGAATCCCAGCGCAAGTGATTCTCCTCGACCAGTTGCTTGACGTGCTTAGGCGCCGAACCGCCCGCGCCCGTCTCGTACATGCCGCCGCCGGCCAGCAGCGGCACAATCGAGAGCATCTTGGCGCTGGTCCCGAGCTCCAGAATCGGGAACAGGTCGGTGAGATAGTCACGCAGGATGTTGCCGGTTGCGGCGATGGTGTCCTTGCCGCGGATGACGCGCTCCAGCGTGTAACGCATGGCCCACACCTGCGGCATGATCTGGATCTCCAGGCCCTCCGTGTCGTGGTCGGCCAGGTAGGCCTTTACCTTCTTGCGCAGCTCGACCTCGTGCGGACGCTCGATGTCCAGCCAGAACACCGCCGTCATCCCGGACAGCCGCGCCCGGGTCACGGCCAGCTTGACCCAGTCCCGGATCGCAGCGTCTTTGACGATCGGCATACGCCAGATGTCACCGGCCTCCACGTTCTGGGTGAGCAGCACTTCGCTGGTGTCGAGATCGACGATGTTGGCCACACCGTCCTCGGGGACCTCGAACGTCTTATCGTGGCTGCCGTACTCCTCGGCCTTCTGAGCCATCAGACCCACATTGGGCACAGTGCCCATGGTGGTCGGATCGAACTGGCCGTGGGTTTTGCAGAAGTTGATCATCTCCTGGTAGATGCGGCTGAACGTGGACTCCGGATTGACGGCCTTGGTGTCCTTGAGTTTGCCGTCGGCGCCGTACATTTGGCCGCCCGCGCGGATCATCGCGGGCATCGAAGCATCCACGATCACGTCACTGGGCGAATGGAAGTTCGAGATTCCCCGGGCCGAATCGACCATGGCCAGCTCAGGACGGTGCTCATGGCAGCGGTGCAGGTCGTCGACGATCTCGTCGCGTAGCGAGGCGGGCAACGACTCGATCTTCGCGTACAGATCGGACAGGCCGTTGTTGACGTTGACGCCCAGCTCGTCGAACAGCTTCTCGTGCTTAGCGAAGGCGTCCTTGTAGAAGACCTTGATCGCATGGCCGAACACGATCGGATGGCTGACCTTCATCATCGTGGCCTTGACGTGCAGCGAGAACATCACGCCGGTCTCGTAGGCGTCGTTCATCTGTTCTTCGTAGAAGTCGCACAGGGCCTTGCGGCTCATGAACATGGAATCGATGATGTCGCCGCCGTCCAGCGACACCTCGGGCTTGAGCACCAGCGTTTCACCGCGCTTCGTCACCAGCTCCATCTTCACGTTGCGCGGGCGGTCCAGCGTCATCGACTTCTCGCCGTGGTAGAAGTCGCCGTGCTTCATGGTCGCGACATGGGTGCGCGAGGCCATCGACCATTCGCCCATGCTGTGCGGGTGCTTGCGGGCGTACTCCTTAACCGCCTTGGACGCGCGACGGTCGGAGTTACCTTCCCGCAGCACGGGGTTCACCGCGCTGCCGAGGACTTTGGCATAGCGGTTGCGGATTTCGCCTTCCTGCTCGGTCTTCGGGTCGGCCGGATAATCCGGAATCTTGAAACCCTTGTTCTGCAACTCCTTGATGGCCGCGACGAGCTGCGGCACCGAGGCGCTGATGTTCGGCAATTTGATGATGTTGGTGTCCGGCAGCTGCGTCAGCCGGCCCAGTTCGCCCAGGTTGTCCGGGACACGCTGCTCCTTGGTCAGGTAATCGGGAAACTCGGCCAGGATTCGGGTAGCCAGCGAGATGTCACTGAGTTTGACGTCGATGCCCGCCGGCTCGGTGAAGGCACGCACAATCGGCAGAAGCGCAAAGGTCGCCAGCATCGGCGCCTCGTCGGTCAGCGTGTAGATGATGGTTGGCCGCTCGGCGCACATGGTCCTTCTCCCGCGTTCCAGGTCTTATTCAACGGTGGCGAGTATCCCGTACGCAGCGGGTCGCCACCAGATGACCCCGTGGCGATCGCCAGCGCGGCGAAGCCGAGCGCAGCGGGTCGCCACCAGAACCCGTGCGATCGCCAGCGCGGCGAAGCCGCGCGCAGCGGGTCGCCACCAGAACCCGTGGCACGTGATCGGCGTAATACGATAGGCTCCCTATCGGTCATGAGCGCCAGCGCCAAGCCCCGGCTTGCTGGCCGGCAACCCTCCAACCGCGGTGGGGTGCCCCGGGTGATGACCAGGTTGAGTAGCCATGACCGGCTACGCGGCAAGCGCGGGTCCGCCATGACGGGCCCCCTGAGTAGACAGGGATACCTGATGCGTACCCATTCGGGTTGGCCCATCATGTGGCCCCCCAGGCCTCGGGGTCGCTAACCCATCGCCACCGGTCGACGTCATCACTGATGACGTCACGGGCGACTGCGAACACGACACCCATCCGACTCCAGCAGAAAGCAGCCACATGAGCGCCGACACTGACTCTGACCCGACTACGCACTGGTCGTTCGAGACCAAACAGGTCCATGCCGGCCAGCGCCCTGATTCGGTGACCAACGCCCGGGCACTGCCGATTTACCAGACCACCTCCTACACCTTCGACGACACCGCGCACGCCGCGGCCCTGTTCGGCCTGGAGGTTCCCGGCAACATCTACACCAGGATCGGCAACCCCACCACCGAGGTCGTCGAACAGCGCATCGCCGCACTGGAGGGCGGGGTGGCCGCCCTGTTTCTGGCGTCCGGGCAGGCCGCCGAGACGTTCGCGATCCTGAATGTGGCCGGCGCCGGTGACCACATCGTGTCCAGCCCACGGCTCTACGGCGGCACCTACAACCTGTTCCACTACTCGCTGGCCAAGCTCGGGATCGAGGTGAGCTTTGTCGAGGATCCCGACGACCTTGATTCCTGGCAGTCCGCGGTGCGGCCGAACACCAAGGCGTTCTTCGGCGAGACCATCTCCAACCCGCAGATCGACGTGCTCGACACGCCCGGGGTCGCAGGGGTGGCCCACGACAACGGCGTGCCGCTGATCGTCGACAACACCATTGCCACTCCATATCTGATCCAGCCGATTGCACAGGGCGCCGACATCGTCGTGCATTCGGCCACCAAATACCTGGGCGGGCACGGCGCCGCAATCGCCGGGGTGATCGTTGACGGCGGCACCTTCGAGTGGACCGGTGACCGCTTCCCCGGATTCACCACCCCTGATCCCAGTTACCACGGCGTGGTCTACGCCGAGCTGGGGCCAGCGGCGTTCGCGACCAAGGCCCGAGTACAGCTGCTGCGCGACTACGGCTCGGCGGCCTCGCCGTTCAACGCGTTCCTGATTGCGCAGGGTTTGGAGACGCTGAGCCTTCGGATGGAACGCCACGTCGCCAATGCCCAGCGGGTCGCCGAATTCCTGGCCGGCCGCGACGAGGTCCGATCAGTCAACTATGCCGGGCTGCCGACTTCGCCATGGTATGAGCGGGCAAAGAAGCTGGCGCCCAAAGGAACTGGCGCTGTGCTGGCATTCGAGCTGGTCGGCGGTGTGGAGGCGGGCAAGGCGTTCGTCAACGCGCTGAAGCTGCACAGCCACGTCGCCAACATCGGCGACGTGCGCTCGCTGGTCATCCATCCGGCGTCGACCACCCACTCGCAGCTGACGCCCGAGGAGCAGCTGTCCACCGGTGTCAGCCCGGGGCTGGTGCGGTTGGCCGTCGGCATCGAGGGCATCGACGACATCCTGGCCGACCTGGAACTCGGATTCGCCGCGGCTCGCGCTTACCGAGATTCCGCCGGCGACCCGCACGCCGTAGCAGCGTTTTGAGGAGATCTCAGGTGACAATCTCCGAGGTGCGGACTCAGACGCTGCCCCCTGAAGGCGAAGTGGGCTTCATCGACATCGGCTCGGTGACGCTGGAAAGCGGCGCGGTGATCGATGACGTCTCTATCGCCGTGCAACGCTGGGGCGAGTTGTCGCCCGCGCGTGACAACGTCGTGGTGGTATTGCATGCGCTCACGGGTGATTCGCATATCACCGGGCCTGCCGGTCCAGGCCATCCGACACCGGGCTGGTGGGACGGCGTCGCCGGTCCCGGCGCGCCCATCGACACCGACCGGTGGTGTGCTGTGGCCACCAACGTGCTGGGCGGCTGCCGTGGCTCGACGGGGCCGAGCTCGATCGCCCGTGACGGAAAGCCTTGGGGCTCAAGGTTTCCCCGGATAACGATCCGGGACCAGGTGCAGGCCGATGTGGCCGCGCTAGCCGCACTCGGGATCACTGAGGTGGCCGCTGTCGTCGGTGGCTCGATGGGCGGTGCCCGGGCGCTGGAATGGATTGTGAGTCATCCCGATCAAGTCCGGGCGGGGCTGCTCCTTGCGGTCGGCGCGCGGGCCACCGCCGATCAGATCGGCACGCAGAGCAGCCAGATCGCGGCCATCGAGGCCGACCCGAACTGGCAGGGCGGGGACTACTACGACAGCGACCACGTCCCGGTGGCCGGGCTGTCGATTGCCCGCCGCTTCGCGCATCTGACTTACCGCGGGGAAGTGGAATTGGATACCCGGTTCGCCAATGACGCTCAGGGCGACGAGGATCCGGTGACCGGCGGCCGCTATGCGGTGCAGAGCTACCTGGAGCACCAAGGCAGCAAGCTGGTGGCGCGGTTCGACGCCGGCAGCTATGTGGCGTTGACCGAGGCACTCAGCAGCCACGACGTCGGTCGCGGCCGCGGCGGCGTCGCGGCCACGCTGCGCGGGTGTCCGGTCCCGGTTGTAGTGGCGGGTATTACCTCCGACCGGCTGTATCCGCTTCGCCTGCAGGAGGAGATGGCCGAGCTGTTGCCCGGCTGTACCGGACTGCACGTTGTCGACTCAATCTATGGGCACGACGGCTTTTTGGTGGAATCCGAAGCTGTCGGCAAGTTGATTCGCCAGACACTCGAGCTGGCTGAAGGTGTGCGGTCGCGGTGACCCGCTCCGGGCAAGACCGCTCGCTGTCGTTTGGTTCAGAGGCGGCTGCCTACGAGCGGGGCCGCCCGTCGTATCCGCCGGAGGCGATCGACTGGCTGCTTCCGGATGGGGCTCGCGACGTGCTCGACTTGGGTGCGGGTACCGGCAAGTTGACGACCCGGCTGGTCGAACGCGGGCTGGACGTGGTGGCTGTCGACCCGATTCCCGAGATGCTGGACGTGCTGCGCAAGTCGCTGCCGGACACCCCCGCCCTCTTGGGGACGGCGGAGGAAATTCCGTTGCCGGACAACAGTGTCGACGCGGTGCTGGTTGCCCAGGCGTGGCATTGGTTTGATCCGGCGCGGGCGATTTTCGAGGTGGTTCGCGTGCTGCGCCCGGGCGGGCGGCTAGGGCTGGTCTGGAACACCCGCGACGAGCGGCTGGGCTGGGTGCGCGAGCTGGGGCGCATCATCGGCAGCGACGGCGATCCGGTCAGCGACCGTGTCGTGCTGCCCGAGCCGTTCACCGGCTTGGAGCGCCATCGGGTCGAGTGGACGAATTACCTTACTCCGCAGGCCCTTATCGACTTGGTGGCTTCGCGCAGCTATTGCATCACCTCGCCGACCGATGTGCGCACCAAGACACTGGACCGGGTGCGCGAACTGCTGGCCACCCATCCGGCGCTGGCGAATAGCAACGGCCTTGCGCTGCCCTACATTACGGTCTGCGTGCGGGCGACCCTTTCGTGACTTGCGGCGAGCGGCCACTTATTGCACGGTTTTCGCTGGCTTGCGCGCGTTAAGTGGCCGCTGGACATCAGAAGTTCATGCCAGAGAACATGATCCGGCCGGGGTCATACTTCTGCCGCACCGCGGTCAGCCTGGATAGGTTCCCGCCGAAGTACCGAGACGGCGGGTCGTTGGCCTCGAGGTAGTTCACGTAGCCGCCAACCGAATACGGTCGCACCGCTTGGTGCGCCGTCTGCAGCCAGCTGGTGGCTGCCGCCGGGTCACCGGACGTCTCGACGTACCACTGCACCAGCGCGGACTCCCGACGCCACGGAAACGCGGTGGCAGCCGGTGCCACACCGGCGAGCGCACCGTCGAGAGCGTGCATGATCGCCAACATGCGGCCCGCCCCACGAGGAAAGGCGTTGACTGCAGAGGCGATCCCCTGAGCGGTGCCCGCATTGATGGTGGGGAAAACGTCCGACCCACCGACATATCCGAGCGGCGACGGGTTGAGGTTGCCGACGGCCAGATACCTCACCAGGTCCAAATAATTGAACGTGTGGTTCTCGGTACTGGTTGGTTGCGTTCCGACAGCTGAAGTGACGGCGTTCGCAACGCTCTTTCCCGAGCCGGCCGGACAGGTCGCCATGATGCGGCACTGCGTACCCATCGCGTCGGTGGTGCTGTCGGCCAGCGCCCAGCTGCTTCGGTCGGCGGTACGCAGCCAGTTCTGCCAGCCGAGCAGGACCTGTGCGAACGACTGCGGCGGGAAGTTGAGGTTCACCACGTCGACGTCGCCGGTGGCGAACGTCGCGAAGGTCAGCGACGTCGTCACCCCGAAATTGCCCCCACCGCCACCACGTAACGCCCAGAACAGGTCGGGGTTGTTGGCGCTAGAGGCGGTGACCGCCTGGCCGCTGGGCAGCACCACCGACGCCGAGGTCAATGCGTCACACATCAGGCCGGCATGCCGGGAATGGGCGCCCAGTCCGCCGCCCAGGGCGTGCCCCGCGGTGCCGACTGATGGACAGGTACCGGTCGGGATCCCCCGCCCCGCCGCAGCCAGCGCCTGGTGCAGCGCATATAGATCAGTCGCAGGTGTCACCGTCACCTGCCCGGTGCCGGCGTCGTAGTTGATGCCCCCGGGCAGCTGACGCAGGTCGAGCACTACGGTCCCGTTCGCCGTGGACGCCCCCACATAGGAGTGCCCACCGCTACGCGGAGCGACTCTGAGGTTATGCGCCGCAGCAAATGCCATTGCCTTTTGCACGTCGGCCGCCGACGTGGGAACTATCACTGCCGCCGGTGTCGAGCCGTTGTAGTTCGTGTTGAAAACTTGCTTGGCGGTTGCGAATCCGCCGTCGTCCGGAGTGAGCACCTGCCCGCCGATGGCAGCCCTCAGACCGTCCAGCCCGGAGGACTTCGGGTCGGCGGTAGCCCGGACCGATCCGAAGACCGCGCCGGCCGCTAACGCTCCGGCGGCACCCCGCAGAAATGCCTGCCGGGATATCTCACGCACCACCGTCGGGCTCCCGCGATTGCGTCATGTCCCGCATTCTCAGCCACACGACGACAAAACCGCGCTGCCGCAAGATGTGTCGCTGAAAACGTGCACAAACCGTTACACCAGGTGGCTGCGCAAGGTTAGGAGACCGTGAATCGGGTAGCGTTCGAAGGGTCTTCGACAGCCGACTGCAGGGATTCTCCAGCATTACGGGTGCGTAATGCCACAATCGATGGCGGAGCGAAGGAGCGTGACATGGACTCGGGTTTATTTGGATTTCTCACCGTGCTCACCCTTGTGCTGGCGCTGGTGTTTGCCGCCTTCGCCTCCGTGTTTGTCCGGCGGATGGAGCGCCGAGCACCGACCCCCGTCAGTGAAGAAATAGGCAGCGCCAAAGCGGTTATGAAGAAAGTACGCAAACGCGAACCGCTGTCGAGCGATGAGCTGGATTATGCGAAGCAAATCGTTTCTGATCGCAGCTCATTGATGGCCTTCTGCATCCCTGGTGCGTTATTCATGGTGGGCTGCTTCTATGTGTTTGGCAGTCTTTACCATCTGCATGGAGCCACCCCGTCGGAACGGACATTCCTCGGCGTGTTCCCAATGTTGGCCGCTATGAACTTCACGACTCAGCTTCTGCGCAGCGCACGGCTGAAACGGCGTTTGCAGAAAATGGCCTGACGCACCGCTATGCATGCGGTGCGGTCACCGGCAGATGGCTAGCCGGATCCTCGCGGTCGCGTTCCGGCTGCAGTGCCGATACTCTTTGCAGATCACATATCCATTAGGCACATGACCGTCTACTATCCTCATTGGCCTGAGCACGAGTGTGGGGCCCCACGAAATGCAGACCGGACTGACGAAAGGTGATCGAGTGAGCCCTCGTCCAGTCGGCAGGACCGTCTTGGCGCGAGTCTGGATGCCTTTGGTTGCCGTGGTTGCGGTCGGCGCGGGAGCGGTCGGCATGTGGAAGGTGCACCAGTTCTCCGCTCCACCACCCGTCATCACGGTCAATGGCCCGGCAGCGCCTGAGCAGACGACGCCCAAACAGCTCACGTACGAGTTGTTCGGTTCTCTCGGCGAAGGCGGGATGCTCGTCTACTTGGACATCGACGGACATCCGCATCGTGTTGATCTGACGACCTTGCCGTGGTCGCACACGGAAACGACAACGCTCACGGTAGTGTCCGGCAGCATCTCGGCTCAGGTTCATGGTGGTCAACTCGGCTGTCGGATGCTCGTGAATGGCGTTGTCCGCGATCAACAGTCCGATACGCATGGGGACGCGCACGTCATGTGCAGGGTGAAATCCGCATGAGCGAGCATCGGGCGAGACGACCGTTTGTCCCCAGAATGGTCCGCGTCCTGGCGATACCAATCATCGCTTTTTGGGCGCTTCTCGCCGTGTCGACGAACACCTTCATGCCGCAGGTAGAGAGGGTGGCAGAAGAACTCGCCGGGCCGATGGTGCCGCACTACGCGCCGTCGCAGCGGGCGTTGCTGAGCATCGGCGAGAAGTTCCACGAGTCGAATTCCACCAACTTGACCATGCTCGTCCTGGAAGCCAACCGGCCGTTGGGCGATGTGGACCATCGGTATTACGACGATTTGGTGCGCCGGCTCAAGCAAGATCCCACGCATGTGCAGTACGTCATGGACCTGTGGGGGAAGCCGATCACCGCGGCGGGGGCGCAGAGCGTCGACGGCAAGGCCGCGTACGTGTTGCTGCGTCTCGCGGGCGATATCGGCCAAATGCAAGCGAATCAGTCCGTTGCCGCCGTTCGGGACATCGTCGCGAAGGATCCGCCGCCGCCCGGGCTCAAGGTCTATGTCAGCGGGGCGGCGCCGCTCGCCTCGGACACGGTGGCTATTGCCAATTCGAGCCTGAACAACATCACGATCGTGACGATCATCCTCATCGTCACGATGTTGCTGCTGGTGTACCGCTCCATCAGCACCCTGCTGGTGCCGTTGCTCGGAGTTCTGATCGAGATGCTGGTCGCCAAGGGGGTCATCGCAACCCTCGGGCATCTCGGGTACATCGAGCTCTCGTCGTTCGCCGTGAACATCGTCGTCGCGCTGACCCTGGGAGCGGGGACCGATTACGGCATCTTCTTGATGGGCCGCTATCACGAAGCGCGACAGGCCGGCGAAAGCCGGGAGGACGCCTTCTACATCGCGTACCGGGGTGTAACGCCCATAATCATCGGCTCGGGGCTGACGATCGCCGGGGCCTGTTACTGCCTGACATTCGCCCGACTCAACTACTTCCACACCATGGGGCCCGCCGTTGCCATCGCCATGTTGTTCACCATCGCGGCAGCGCTGACGCTCGGCCCGGCCATTTTGACCGTTGGCAGCCTCTTTGGGCTCTTCGACCCGAGAAGCAGGGTCAAGGCGACGTTGTATCGGCGGATCGGGGCCAGCGTGGTGCGGTGGCCGGTGCCGATCCTCGCAGCCAGCGCCGCCGCCGTCATGTTCGGGGCGATCTTCGTGCCGACCTACCGGCAGAACTACGACGACCGCGCCTACCAGCCGCACAATGCCCCCGCCAACCAGGGTTTCGCGGCGGCGGATCGGCACTTCCCGAAAAGCAAACTGTTCTCCGAGATGCTGATGATCGAGACCGATCACGACATGCGGAACTCCGCTGACTTCATCTCATTAGACCGGGTGGCGAAGAGTCTGATTCGTCTGCCCGGCGTCGCGATGGTGCAAAGCATCACCAGGCCGCTCGGCCGACCATTGGAACACGCCACCCTCCCGTACTTGTTCACCACGCAGGGCAGCGGCAACGGTCAACAGCTCCCATTCAACGAGCAGCAAAACGCCAATACGGACCAGCAGGCACAGATCACCCAGCACAGTGTCGCGGTCTTGCGGAAAGAGATCGTCTTCTTCCAAAACATGTCGGATGAGTTGCACAAGACGGTTGTCACCGTTGAGGATCTGCACAGGATCACCGACGAGATGAACGAGGAAATCTCGAATGTCGATGATTTCTTCCGGCCGATCAAGAGTTATTTCTATTGGGAGCGCCATTGTTTCGACATTCCCATTTGCTGGGCATTTAGATCGCTATTCGACGGGCTCGACAACATCGACCATCTGGCTGCCGACATCAAGGACGCCAAAACTTCGCTCGAGGCCGTGGACAAGATCTTGCCGCAAGTCATTACGCAGCTCAAACTCACGGCCGATGACTCGGAGGCGTTAGCCGCTCTTTTAGTCAACACCTACGGCCAATCAGCTCTGCAATCCACCCAGACCAACCAGACATTCGACGACCTGGTCAATGTCGGGCTCGATTTCGACCGGTCTCGCAGCGACGACTTCTTCTACATCCCGAGAGAAGGTTTCGACAACGAAGACGTCCAGACCGGCATGCGGCTCCTGATGTCGCCGGACGGAAAGGCTGCTCGGTTCATCGTCACCCACGAGGGCAACGCCATGGGCCCCGAAGGCGTGCAGCATGTCGAACAGTTCCCCACGGCGATAACCACGATCTTGAAAGAGACGTCGTTGGCGGGCGCGAGAGTTTATATCGGCGGCTCGGGCTCCAACGATAAGGACATCAAGGAATACGCCGCCTCGGATCTGCTGATCGTGGCGATCGCCGCCTTCGTGCTGATCTTCTTGATCATGTTGTTCCTGACGCGAAGTCTGATGGCCGCCTTGGTCATTCCCGGCACCGTGGCTTTCTCGTACGCCGGGGCGTTCGGGCTGTCCATACTCGTCTGGCAGCACCTCATCGGGCTTCCACTGCACTGGTTGGTGTTGCCGCTGACGTTCATCATCCTGGTGGCCGTGGGTTCGGACTACAACCTGCTGTTGATCGTCCGCGTCAAAGACGAGCTTCACGCCGGGATACACACGGGTCTCATCCGCGCGCTCGGAAGCACGGGCGCCGTGGTGACATCCGCGGGTTTGGTGTTCGCGTTCACGATGCTGGCAATGCTCACAAGCGATCTGCGAACCATCGGACAGGTGGGTTCCACCGTGTGCATCGGCCTGCTGCTCGACACGTTGATCGTGCGCTCGTTCGTCGTGCCGTGCATCCTGCGAATCCTCGGGCCGTGGTTCTGGTGGCCAACACTGGTGCGTTCTCGTCCGCTACCCCAGCGATAAGTGCGTCAGGCCACGCATTCGCGCCGGTGCCTAGAAGCGGTCCATATTGTCCAATTGAGCTAATATGGCCATAACCGCTAAGCAGCACCTTCGGAAAGGACTTGCCAATGTCGACGTCGACGCTGACCTTCCGCAACCGCGACGGCAAGTTGGTCGACGTGCCGACGGTGCCCGCCAGCCGTTTCAAGAACCAGTTCGGTGCGGTCTTCGAGCAGGCTGCGCTCGACGGCGCGGTTGCGATCACCAAGCACGACACACCGAAGGCGGTGCTGCTGTCGGTCGCCGAGTTCGAAGCGCTGACCAAATCGCACGAGCCGGCGCTCGACGAGCTGAGTGAGCAGTTCGACGACCTGCTGGAACGTCTGCAGCAACCGAAGGCCATGGCGGCGCTGGCATCGGCTTTCGACGCCTCGCCGGCGCAGCTGGGGCGCTCGGCTGTGAAGGCGGCGCGCACAAGGCGGCGTTAACCGCCACGTGGCCCGCCTGTACGTGCTTGCCGGTGTCAATGGTGCCGGAAAGAGCAGCATCGGCGGTGCAGCGATCCGCGCGTTCGGTGCCGACTACTACAACCCTGACGAGGCGGCACGAGCGCTGCGAACGGCTAAT